>CAZZMT010000045.1:0-24550 GCA_964655395.1 uncultured Candidatus Bathyarchaeia archaeon
ATTCTTGTTGTCTATTCCGGCGTTAACTGTCAACATATGATCCTTTAACGTTAAAACAGCTTTCTCAACACCGCCGTAGATGGCGTCTGCCTCACGCAATATCAACTCCGCAAGCTCTCCGTTTATAGAAAACTTTTCAGCGAGCTCCAGCGCCCTTCTCGAAGGCTTAACATCATCTAATTTGACAATTCGACCTTGCACATACGCCACAATCTTAGACGCAAAAACTAAAACGTCATTATCGTCTAACGAAAGATTCTGCTCAGACAAGGCCTTCAAAACCACATCAACAAGATTGTCGCCGACTCGGATAAACCCCGTTTTTACAGCATACAACTTCATAGGTCTCAGCCACCTTTCATTTAAGGCTAACCTAACTTGCATACCCCTTCCACAAATAAACACTTCTTTCACCTTCCTTGTCTTGTTATGTTTTCAACAAAACTTTCTGTTACTTCATTTTATGGTGGGGCCGGCCGGATTTGAACCGACGACCTTTCCCCGAAACAGCCCTAAAGGCTGTTTCTACGGGTTTCCCTATCGACCGCTCCAGAGCGTCTTCATCCCAGCAGGGTCCGCAAACCCGTTTAGACTTGTTCTGGAGCCCGTCGTCATACCTGCCTAGACTACGGCCCCTTGAGGTTTTTGCAGCATTAGAATTTTTGTTGGTTTTGGATATATGCGTTATTCTGAAAATTTTGTTTGGAATAACGTTTATTTAGCAGTTTGTTATGGTTTATTTGGCTTGTATGTTTGGCAAGCTGGAGCAAACGTGATGGAGCTTTGACTGAAAAGGAGAAGGCCAGTGGCATTGGGGAGAAGTTTGTTTTGTACAGAGATTTAGACGGAACAGTTTACGAGGTTGAATTACCCTTAACCTCCTATGTTAATGCTGAGGAGCTGAGGGATGCTTTAGGCTTACCTGAATACATAGACTTAAAATACTTTCCCATGAGAAGCGCCATGGTTACGTTGTGGGCTGCTGTCAACGCGCCTAAACTTCACGAGCTTTACCCCGAAGCCTTCAAAAAGGTTGTAAGCAAAACTCCCATTCCCGCCTTGCTTTTTGGCGGCGCCGCTGTGAAGATACATTGTCCAAGCGCTAATGCTGGCGGCCCCCTTGAGAGACCTATCAAGGACACGGATTACATTGTTCCTAAAAAGCATGGTGTTGACTTTTATAAGCTTCTGCTTCAAATGGATAAGGCTTTCGGCACCCAGTACAAGTCTTTTTTAACGGCGAATGACAGACGTTTTAACGCTTGGAGACACGGCGAAAGATATAGAATTACCACAATAAATGACGTAAATGATGATGGTACGCCGAAGATAGCTGTTTTGGATTTGTTCTGCGATGCCATCGACTTGAGACACCGCGTGGATGTTCGAGAAGCCTTTCCGAGGTATAAGGAGAACCTTTACACCATCGGCCTTGAGAACCTTATAATTTCGAAAGCCCAGTTCATTTTTGACATGCCGAAGGAATGTGCAGATGAATTGAAACAATGTGGATGCGACTATAGAATTCTTTCGTATCCGTACTATGCGAAAGACAAAATTATTGTTGGTATGGAAGAAAAAGACATTAAGGATGTTTGCGCCATATTTCTTGACCATGATATCGGATCTGGAACCGAGGCGATAGACGCGCAGAAGATGAGGAAGATCTTGGAGAAGGATAAAAAGCTGGCTTTAACTGTCACGTTAAACCTCAAAAATATTGTTGAAAGGTCTGATGTTCTTGAGAAGTGGATGTCGAAACGTGAGGTCTCAACCGTGACTCAGCGCATACAGGAGCTTCTTGAAGTGTTGCCTGTGGTCGACAAGAAGTGGGATAAGCCTTGGTGGAACACGGCTGTGGAAACTCCAGTTATCGAATAAAATGTTTTTCTTTTCTGAGTTTCAATGAGCTGCTTTGAACTTTCCTATAAGCTGCTTAATTATCACGTATGTCTCTTTTCTTGAAAGTCCAACCCTTGAAAGCGGAAGATCCACATTTCCATTTTTGGAGTACAGCCTCAGACAAGTTTCGCGTTTAGGTGTAACGTATATGGCTACGTCTGAAAATTCAGCCCAGCTCCATTTTCTTACGTTTTTGCCTTCCCAAATTTGGAAGCCTTTGCCGTCTATGGAGAGCTTCACATGATAATGACTTTTGTATAGTTGGTAGCCTAGGACTAGGGAAATGGCGATGGCTATTAAAATGGATAATGGGTTGACAATGTTTGTTAATCCTGAAAAAGTCAAGAATACGAGGAATAGAATCACGACGAAGAGGGTTATTGTGAAGCTTTTCAAATAGTTTGGAAGGTCGAAGGCTTCAAAACTAGCTTCTGTTAGCTTCAACTGTTTTGCTAAGCCTTTTCCCAGAACATTTTCGGAGCATACTTTCTCCTTCGACGTTAGACTATAGGCAACTACCCCAACATTTTTGTCCGCCATGTTGACAATAGCGTCTTTTGTTGCTTTTTGGAAAGCCTCTTTCTGAATGAGTCCTAGAAAAATCCAGTCTTCAGCTTCAAACCTGTTTTTGCAGGCTAAAACCAGTTTTCTGACGAGTTTTGGGTCGAAGTTTTGCTCTGTGTAGATTAGTAGGTGAACCTTGTATCTTGGCGTGACAAAGGTTGAAAATATTTTTGAAAGGAAGAATCCTTTCTCCTGTAGGCTTCCATATGCGTATAGGGGGAATGTTACATCGCCAACCTTGTAGTCCTTGCGGATTTCGCTGAAGTTGGCAAGCCATCTTAGGTTTCCTCTTACCAGTTGTTCTTCCACCATGTCGATGGCAAAATCCAGTTCGTACACGTTTAAAACACCATTTTCCGGTTATGAAAGAATAAAAAGGGGAGTATTTAAGGCTATTCTGGCGGTATGCTGAGGTATAGTGTGCGCATGTCTATGCCTCTGGTGACATTTCTGTACATGTAGTAGACATAGAGCAGTATGCCAACTATTATGCAGCCAAAGAAGCCTATGGAACTGCTTATGTCTGCTATGCTAGCGCCTGACGTGAACAGCGACCAAATCCACGATGACTCCTTGATGAATATGTAGAGGCAGAAGGCGCTGCCTAAGGTTGCTAGGAATCCTAAGGTGCAAACGTCTCCCACTGAATGTTTGACTGCTGCTCGTTCGTAGATGTCCCTTCTTTCAAGTGGTAGCAGCATGCACGATATGCAGAACAATGTTAGGAAGGTGGCGTCGAAAATGTCTGTTCCAACAACACCTGCAAAGGCTAGGTAGGTTGCTGCACCAGCTGGGAAGTCTGCCTCAGCCATACATGCTGGGATTGCGAAAACCGCTGTGACTATTATGGACCATACTGGTGCGTGCCATCTTTCGCTGACGTAGGCAAATTTCTCCGGCAACATTCTGTCAAAGGACATGGCGAAGAATGTTCTCGAAGCCACAAGTAGGAAAGGTGGAATGTCATTAGCCACCCACAGGACACCCCCCAACGCGATAATCCATGAAAGCCATCCTAAACCCATTCCTCTAGCAATCATTGAGGCAATTCCCGTGCTCCAAGCCTTTTGGAAGTTCGGAATTGTTTTAACGGCATCCGCAACAGCTTCCTCTGCAACTTTTGGCGGATAACTGAGCCAAGCATAAGCCTGATAGAAGCTCCATTCACCGTCTGAAGCCACGTTCATGGCGGCGATGGCGGATAGGGAGGATGCCAACAGATAAACTATCATTACGCACAAGCCTGAAACTAGGAGGATCATTGGGAGCTTTTTGTTCGCCTCTTTCACTTCGCCGGCAACGAATGTTGTTGCATACCATCCCATGTAAGCCCAGAAGGCTCCTCCCAAAGCCACAGAGAAGGCGTCGAAGAAACCAACTGTATGTTGAGTCATGCCAGTGTTCTTTGCAAGTTGTACGATTCTTTCGGGAGTCACTCCCATCACATCATAGACGCCCTCCGCAACCCAGCTTGGGTTCATGGCTCCAGCAATCCACATGACGAAGAATATGATGGTTATTGCTGCAGGTATGTAGAAGAGAACCTCCATAAGTCTTCCATATAGTTTTGTTCCGAGAAGGGCTATTATTGCAAAAACCCAAACTATCACCAGTCCGCCAATGAACAATTCTAAAGCACCAAACTCTATGACTGTTGGAGCTAACGCAATGTTATAGAATATCATGATGGCTTCAAAAACGGCTACGCCTATAAGCCCATATGAGAAGGCCTCTGCAAGGTACATTAGCCAAGCTCCTACATAGCCTACGAATGGGTGGATGACTCTGGAGATCGTTACGTAGCCTCCACCCGACCTTGGCATGGCTGCTGTGACGTAGCCCACAGCATATCCGGTGATTAGTACCACTATGCCGCATGCTAGGAAGGCCCAGAACATGGCTGGAAGGCCTAAGGGCATGTCTGTTATAGGCATTGGAGCTGGACCTGCAAACTGGAATGCGCGTTTCTGCCAGCCTAGCCCGATGACGTGGCTTAGAATCATGATGACGCCGATGGTGAAGCCTATCTCCCTCACGAGGCCGGTTGCTTCCCTAGCAAAAAGTTCAGGCTTTTTCGCCATCTATAACACCGGATATCTAATTTCAGCTCCGTCTAAATTTAAAACTTTCCATGAACCTTAGATTTAAATAGGACAACCGTTGCTTCTATAATGGAAAATGGAACAAATCGGGAAGGAATGATCCTAGTGTCGTTTTTATTCAAACGGAAGAAGGAGGCGGAAACAAGAATTCTATTCGTCACCGACATGCATGGCTCCGAAGGGGTTTGGCGAAAATTTCTAAACGCTTCCGCCATGCTTAAGGTTGACTGGGCGATTTGCGGTGGAGACTTGACAGGAAAGATGCTTGTGCCTATTGTTAAACGCAAGGATGGCAAATACTCCTACTACCATTTGAAGAAGACCCATGTGGTTGAGGAGAGCGAAATAGAAAAGGCCGTGAAGGAGATTAGGGGTATAGGCTACTACCCCTACTTGACAGACGAAGACGAATATGAGGAGATGGTTAAAAACCCAAAAAAGGTTGAGGAGGTTTTCCAAGAAGTCATGGCTTCAACCCTAAAGAAGTGGTTTGACCTCATCCCAGAAAAGCTTCCGGAAAGCACGCGGGTTGTGGTTTGCCCCGGAAATGATGACAGGCCAGTGATCGACGAAGTTGTGAACGGCCACAAACACGTAATTAACGGAGAAGGAAAAGTTATTGAAATCGATGATTCCCATGAAATGGTGAGCTGTGGATGGGTGAACCCAAGTCCGTGGAAAACTTCCCGCGAGGAAGAAGAAGATAAGCTTGAAGAACGCCTTGAAAAGTACATATCTCAAGTTAAAAACGTTGAAAACGCCATCTTCAACTTTCACGCTCCACCGTACCAGTCGAAGCTGGATGAGGCTCCCCTTCTGGACAAAGACCTTAACCCCGTCATTCAAAGCGGGAGAGTAATCATGGTTCCGGTGGGCTCAAAGGCTGTTAGAAAAATGATTGAGAAATACCAGCCATTTCTTGGGCTTCACGGCCACATCCACGAGTCTGCGGGCTGCATAAAGATTGGAAAAACCTATTGTGTAAACCCTGGAAGCGAATACGCAGAAGGAATCTTAAGAGCCTTTCTGATCGAGTTTAAAGGAAACAAGATTTCAAGGCTTCAAAGGATAGAGGGGTAGAAGCCAGCCATGGCTTGGCTTCTCGAAAGGGAGATTAGGCGTGAACTGCCAAAAGAATGGGGAGGAATAGTTCCAACAGAAATCTTCCTCCAAGAATCCCAAAAGATTGTTGAGAAAGCCGAGGGCGAAGGCATAACTTTAAGGATTCTGGGCGGTTTAGGCATAGCAATCCACTGTCAAGAGTATAGAGATTTCGCCCAAAAACTCGGCAGAGTTGGGATAAACGTTATAGAGGGACAAGAGTACAGCGACATAGACCTAGTTTCATATCGCAGTCACAGGGATAGGCTGAAAGAGTTTTTTGATAAGCTGGGTTACGCGAAAAGGCGGGCCACCCTTTCCACGGCGGCTTCTGAAAGGCAGATTTATTTCCATCCCAAGGGCTGGTTTTACGTTGACGTCTTCTTTGACAAGCTTTTGGTGGCAAACCATCCCATAGATTTTAGGGGACGGCTGGAACTCGACTATCCAACAATAACTGTTACAGACATGCTCCTTGAAAAAATCCAGATGTGGGAAGCCTTCAGCGTAAAAGACCTTAAAGACTGTTTGCTTCTCCTAAAAGCTCACAATGTAAGCCAAAAACCAGAGAAAGAAAGCGTAGACGCATCCTACATAGCCAAACTGCTGGCTCAAGACTGGGGTTTCTGGTACACAGCCACAACAAACCTCAAAAAAATTAAGGCGTTTCTGGAAAAGATGGACGAGTTGGCACCCCAAGCAAACATGGATCCAAAACAGATTAGCCTGCAAGACCGAGAGGAAATAGCCCAAAAAGTGGATAAAATATTAGAGGCCATAGATAAAGAACCCAAATCCTTCGGCTGGAAGATGCGGGCCAAAATAGGCACAAAAAAGAAGTGGTACAACCCCGTTGAACGCCCAGAAACCGTTGGCGGCTTCGGAATCTGGGAAACACTGTTAAAGGGAGAAGGATAGCGTCCACGCAAAGCGAAAAGTTAATGTGTAATGGTTAACGGTGTATTTTGGGGTTTGCCGGCCATAGGGCGCGGGACCCACCCGATCCCATTCCGAACTCGGAAGTTAAACCGCGCTCCGTTCCCGGCAGTAGTGTGGTCTTCGGCCACGCGAACCCGGGAAAGCCGGCAGCCCCACCTCGCTTATTGATTTCCATTTTTAGCCGGATACATGGTACATTTAAAATAGCAGATAACTGAAATGTTCCCCGTCTTGAATATTTGCATCATTAAGTGTTTGGAGGCTTTGACATGTGGGAGTGGCTGCTGCCCCTATTTGGCTTTTTGATAAGTATAGTTGCGGCGTTGACAGGTGTCGGCGGCGGAATATTCATGGTTCCCTTGTTAACGCTTCTTTACAATTTTGAACCCGTGGCGGCTGTTGGCACAAGCTTGGCAACCATTATAATCACCTCGCTGGCTTCCTCAGCCAGCTATTTGAGGCAGAAACGTGTCTATGTACGGGCAGGGCTTGTTTTGGCATGTGCCTCCGCCCTTGGAGGTTATGTCGGAGCAGCTATTACGGCCGTCCCCTTGGTGAAGATGTGGCTTGGACTAATCTTCGGAGTTTTTCTAATTTTCGTTGCATTTCAAATGGTTTTTAAGGCTATAAGGGCAAAGCCTGTTAAAGCTTCGGCAAAAGTTGACCCGGCTTTTGAAAAGGCCTTTCTCAAAGACCGAAGACGAATACTCCTAGGCTTGGCCTTAAGCTTTTTCGGAGGGATAGCCTCTGGACTTTTAGGCGTAGGTGGAGGCGTTGTCCTTGTACCGGTCCTATGCTATGCGCTTAGCTTCCCAATCTATTTTTCAATTCCAACATCCATGTTCATCATGATTTTCACGTCGATTTTCGGAGCTTCCAACCATTTCCAACAAGGAAACGTTAATGCGTTGTACGCGGTTTATCTTGGCTTAGGCTCTATTGCCGGCGCTCAGGTTGGCGTTTACATCAGCGGAAAACTTTCAAGCAGAAGCCTAAGCTTCGTGTTCGCCGCCATGCTAGTGGTGGCAAGCGTGAACATGATCCTGAAAAGCCTGCACTATATTTAGCATCTAAATTTTGCGTATTAACTTGGAATATCCTAAAGCTTATAACCAAGATTTTGCTAGTTTCACGAAGGTGAGTTCGTGAAACTGGCCTTTATGCTAGCGCTATTCCAGGGTTGGTTATTGCAGATTCCGGGAGACTGGCTTTCTCAGATTTTCTCAGCCATTTTCATAATAATGTTGATTATCTCAATGCTTTATGGGCAGAGGATTCAACTTCACATTTGGCTTAAAGAGATTGAAGGATCCCTCTACAAGTTGAAGTATATCAGGGATGAAGGGCGTAAAATAGCCATTGAAGCTATCAAGGAAGCTGGGAAGCCTCAAGCTGATCCAACCCCCCGTGTTGACCGTTTCCTTGAATATTTTACCATTTCCCCACAAAGCCTCGACCCTTTTGGTGTTGTTTGGAAGCTGGAACATATTTTAGATGTTAGGGATACCCGTTTCAAGGATGAAGTTAGACTTTTAGCGCCATCCGCAGACGAGACGCAGATAAACAATTTGGAGAACACGTTGGAGGCGGCTATGGCGCTGAACTACATTTACAAGGTGATCAGGCACTATTTCCTTCTTGGAAAGAAAACATTAAGCCTCTATGTTATAATGCAGATTCAAATGATACTGCCTCTTGTAATGCGGGAGGCTGAAGCATACGCTAGCGCCCTTAAGGCGTTTGCCTATGGCCAGCCTATAGGCGATGGTGTGGGCGCCCTTGTAGCCGCCAAGCTTATGCATGGCTACCCCCTTAGAAAAGTGCCTAAAGACTGTGTTGTGGCAACGGTTCCAATAGAGGGGAGAACAGCCTACGTGATAAAGGCTGAAGGCCCGGGTGGAAACGTGGGCAAGCCCGGGGACGCCATTAAAACCATTATTGAGGAGAATGAAGGGAAAATTGCCACAATAATCATGATCGACGCTGCCTTAAAGCTTGAAGGCGAAGAGGTAGGCGAGGTGGCTGAAGGCATAGGCGCAGCTATAGGCGGGCCTGGCGTGGACCAATTTAAAATTGAGGAAACCATCCTTAAGTATCGCATTCCAATAAACGCGGTTATCATTAAGGAGGATATTGGCGACGCTGTTTCACCAATGCGTAGAGAAATCTTCGAAGCTGCGGACAAGGCTATTGAACGTATCAAACAGCTTATATTGGAGAAGACCAAAGAAGGCGACAAAGTTATCATTTGCGGCGTTGGCAACACGATTGGAATAGGCCAGTAAGGGTGGTCGGAAATGAGCGGTGTTTCCTCTGAAACCTCTCCCCCGGCGAAGGTTTCACCTTTCGCCCTAATCGCAATCATAATAACGCTTGTTGTTGTGGTTATGCTGCTTTTTAATGCAGTATATTTCTATGCCGAGAAAAACTTTGAGATCGCCATGGCCCTTCTAATAATTGGTTTTTTTGGTTTAGCGGCATGTATCTACATGTTTGCTGAGATGAGAAGGCGTCTATTACGTTTGAGGATAGAGCTGCCGCCTATAACCACGACTATTGAGTGTCGGAAATGCGGTTTCAAAACTGTTAGGGGTTTCCAGCGGGGCGACTACATTTTTAAGGAGGTGGATGTCTGCCAGAAATGCAATGAGAAAATGTTGATAACTGCCATATACCGTGAGGTACGTGAAAAAGGTAAGAAGTCTTTCCCATTTTAGGTTAGGACTAGGCAGCCGCCTTCAATTATTAGAACTGTGTGTTCTGCTTGGGCGACTGGTTTTCCGCTTGCCTCCACAAACACTGGGTAGGCCATAACAGCCTTTGACGTTAAAAGCTCTTTGAAGGCTTCTTTGAAATGCTCTTGGGGTATCACGCCTTTAAGCCATCTCTCGGCGAAAGGCAAAGTCCTAAAGTTTTCCTCGATGTGTTCAAGCAATTTTTTCGCGTATGGGTTTTTTAGGGGCTTCTGCTTTACAAAACGGAAGATTGTGACCTCGCTGCTGTTCTCCACTCTTCCGGCGGCGTCTTGCACGGTCACGAAGGGTTCAATGGCGTAGGCTTCGCCCAGCCTAACTTTTGCGAAGGATATGTGAGCCACGTTGGGCAGCGATGTGCCAGCATGCACTAAATAGCGGCCAACCTGATGTCCAGTCAAATTTGAGACGGGCTTGTAGCCCCTAGACCTTATGGCTTGCTCTATTATGGCGCCGAGTTTTGACGTTGGCATGTCGGGCTGAATTGTTTCAATAGCCCTTTTCAAGGCGTGTTCAGCCGTGTTCACCATGTCCTTTAGCTCGTGGTTGAAGCATATGGTTATGGCTGTGTCCGTCACGTAGCCGTCCACATGAGCTCCTATATCCACCTTCACAAGGGAGCCTTCTGGAATCCGCCTTTTGTCGCCTGGAGGCGAAGTGTAGTGGGCAGCTATCTCGTTTATTGAAACATTGCATGGGAAGGCTGGTTTTCCGCCTTTACGTCTTATGAGTTCCTCAGCTTTCTCGCAGACCTCTATTATTGGCATGTTTTCACGGACAAAACCTCTAAGCTCTTCACGGACTTCACGTAGAATTCTACCAGATTGACGAAACTTTTTCACAGCTTCTTCATCCAAATCGTTCAATTCACCCTTCACACCTTAAACTCCTTTAGCCTTTCCTTTATGTATGTTTAACTTTCGAAAAAGGCTATATACAAGGCCCGGAGGAAAGCTGAGCACATAACACACATAATTTTTAAACTAATGACATAATTCTACATGGGGAGGTTCACCTATGCCTTTGAGGCAGAGGTTTAAGATTTCACCGACTAGTAGAGGGGCTATTTTTAAACTGAAACGGTGGTTTTACCTTAACTTTTTCTCGAAGGCTTCTGCCGAAGTCAGAGAGCAAAATAGACAAGCTTGGCTGGAGCTTTCACGCAAACTCATCGACGAACTGAACAAAAGGGGGGCTTCTGACAAGCCTGCGAGGATAACGCTGGAATACGAGAAGGGGATAAACAACGAGTTCATACCGGTGTCGGCAACCATCGAGCTTATGGAAATTAAACCATTAGAAGTTATCACGGTGGAGCTTAGGAAGGTGGGAGGCGCAAAAACATAAAAGGAGCCTGAAGCCTACCAGCCAAGCCGTCCCCATTACCATTTTCTTTTTGAGCACCTTAAAATCAACTTTATTAACCAAACTCAGCCTTAAAAGGTTGGTTGTACGGAGGATGGGCGGTATGGCAAAGGTAACGTGGTTGGGACATGCTGCCTTTCAAATTGAGGTGGCTGGCAAAACGGTTTTAGTGGATCCTTGGCTAGACGGAAACCCCACTTCGCCGATAAAAGCTTCCGAGATTAGCAAGGCAGACATAGTCTACGTAACGCATGACCATGGCGACCATTTGGGCGACGCCATCACCATCTGTAAGCGGACAGGCGCCGCTTTCGTTTCCACCTATGAGCTTGGCAACTACGCCAGCGAAAACGGCGTCCAAAACGTTGTGGGAATAAACATTGGCGGGTGCGTGGAATTGAAAGGCGTAAAACTGCATATGGTGCAGGCCTTCCATACGAGTTCTAGGGGTGCTCCGACAGGAGTTGTCCTCGAAGGCGAAGGTAAAACCGTCTATCATGCCGGGGACACGGGGCTTTTCATGGATATGAAGCTTATTGGACAATTATACAAGCCCGATTTGGCGCTCTTACCCATAGGCGGATACTACACCATGGGCGCCTCGGAGGCAGCTGAAGCCGTAAAACTCTTAAAGCCTAGGGCTGTAATCCCAATGCACTATAGGACTTTTCCGGTTTTGGCGCAGTCAGCGGACGAGTTTGTAGAGAGGGTTAAGAAAAAGGCGGCGAAAGTTAAGGTTGTGGTTTTAAATCCCGGCCAGAGCTTTGAGTTCTAAAATCCCTTGTTTTTCTAGATTTTCGGCTTGTAAATTTTTGGTTCTAGGGTTGCGAACTCGTTTCCGCCTAGGTGGAAAATCATCTTTGCCTTTTCAAGGTTGTAGCCGCCAACCTCGCTGAAGCATTCTTTGTCAGCGTAGGCTTCTACAACCTCGCCTACGAAAATTGTGTGGTCTCCCGTTGGGTATTTGCCGTAAAGCTTGCACTCCAAGTGGGCGACGCACTCCTTGATTATGGGCGGCTTAACCCGCCTAGCCAGCATAGGCGTCAAACCAGCTCCCTTAAACTTGTCGCGGTCTCTTCCGCTGACTGTTCCACAATAAAATGTTGCGTCTAGAATGTCCATTGTTGGAATGTTCACTACGAATTCGCCGGTCTCCTCGATAAGAGCGTGCGAATACCGGCGGGGTGCAATGCTTACGGCGACAAGCGGCGGATTGATAGACGTGGGCATGGCCCATGCAAGCGTTATAATGTTTGGTTTTCCATCCTTGCCTACACATGAAACCAGCACTGTGTGCATGGGGTGGACAAGCCTACAAGCGCCTGACAAGCTAACATTAACAACATTTTTCTCCCTCATTTCTGCGCCTCCTCTTATTTCTAACGTTTTAGGTGGAACTTGTCTATTATGTTTCTGGCTTTTTCCCGGCGCCTTTGATGTTCCATTAGAAACTTTACAACCCTTTCTATTAGTTCGGTTTTGCATTCGCCGCAGAGGATTTCGCCAGCCTTGCATTTGCGTTCTCTTTCGGCTAGTTTGCCGTCATCCTCCTCGAAGAGGAAGTAGTAGTACTGGAAAACGGAGCATATGCTTGGGTCTCCGCCGTGCTTCCGCTGTTCAGCCACTGTTGGCTTGCCGCCGGTGAAAGCGTTCCAAATTTTGCGCTTAACCGCTTCAGGCGGGTCAACCGTGAATATAGATGTTTCAGGCTCGGAGGCACTCATTTTTCCGCCGACGCCCAGTCCCGGCAGAAAGCGGCAGTGGATCTGCGCCGGCTTATGGTAGCCGAGTTTTGGGGCTATGTCGCGGGTGATCCTCCAGTATGGGTCTTGGTCTATGGCTGCTGGGATAAGCGCTGGAACGTTTTCTCCCGTTAGTTTGGCATGGATAAAGCATGGAACCGCTTGGATGGCTGGCCAGAAAATCCAACCTATGTTTGTGCTTTCCTGAAAGCCGAAAGTTGCCTTAGCCGTTGAATACGTTATGCGTTTAGCCACTTCGAGGGCTATGTCATAAAGCAGGTCGATGTCCTCCACATCAAAGATTATGAAGGTTTTCTCCGGCTCGAAGCCCAAAGCAATTAGGTCTAAGGCGTTTTCGTAGGCAAACCGCCTCGTGTCCTCAAGCCTAAGCTCATCGTCCACCACGAACTTTTCGTCGTCCGTCATCTGGAAATAAAGCCTAGTTTCAAATTTTTCTTGCAAATGCTTGGTGAAAATCCATGGAACAAGATGCCCAATGTGAACTGGGCCTGAAGGGCCTCTGCCCGTGTATAGGACGAATTTTGTTCCTTTCTCGTATAGGTCTAAAACCGTGTCGAGGTCGCGATGAGAAAAGAAAATTCTGCGCCTAAGCTGAAGGTGAAGCTCGCCAGTGTGTTTGGCTATTCTCTGCAGCAGTTCACTGGTTAAGGGTTGGGTTCCAAACTCGCGGATTAAACGTTCATAGTCTACTTTGCCCCTAACCTCCCAAGGGGTGACAACCATTTCGTTTCTTTCTTCGCCAGCCAAACTGCGCCCTCTTTTGGGTTTTCTGGCTTTTAATACATTTCAACCATTTGTATTAAGTTTTGTGAAGGAGACTTCCGGAATAACCTATAAATATGCGGTTTACACATCCATTACATTGTCACCGGTGAAGGGATGCCCCGCCAATTTCCGTAAAGCATTTCACCATTTCGGTTTTTGACGGGCATAACTTAAAAAGGCTCCGAGGTTTTCTATATAAGCAATTTCGCCAAGTTGAAGGCTTGAATGAAAGGCTAGGTGTTTAAGATGGCTGGTTTAAGGCTTCACGAAAAAAGGGTTCTGATGGCTTTGAGGATGCTTAATGGAAAAGCCTCTGTTGACGATGTAGCTGAAAAAGGCGATTTGGCTCACGCAGCTGTCATGAGGGCTGCTCTAACCCTTTCAGAAAAGGGGCTTATCAGGGTTCATGAAAAGAGATGGAAAGTTGCCATTTTAAGCCAGGAAGGCGAGTACTACGCCCAGTATGGACTGCCGGAGCGCCGTTTGCTCCGCACACTGCTTAGGCTTGGCGGCGAGGCAGATGTGGATGAAGCCGCTCAAGAGGCTGGTTTAGACGCTAAAATGGCGCCCATAGCTTTAGGCTGGCTTAAAAGGAAAAACTGGGGCGTCATAAAAGGCAAAAAATGCGCACTTACGGTGAGCACGGAGCCTCCGCCCACCATTGACGAGAAGCTTTTAGCCACCATATTTGAAAAACGCCTCGTAAAAGTCGAAGACCTAACTGAAGACCTTAAACAAGCCTTGGAGGCTCTTCGAAAACGCAATCTTGTAGAAATCGAGGAAAAAGTTTACCGTGAACTGGAACTAACCGAAGAAGGCTGGCGGATAGCCAGAAAAGGCGTTGAAATAGTTGAGGAAGTCACGCAGCTTACGCCTGAACTCATAGTTTCCGGGCACTGGCGAAACGTGAGACTCACAAAGTTTGACGTGACTGCACCGGGCCCAGTCGTTTACCCGGGTAAAGTGCATCCACTGCAGCAGATTATCCAGCGCGCCCGTGAAATTTTTTTGGAGATGGGGTTTACGGAGATTCGAGGCCCGCTGGTGGAGACAGCCTTTTGGAATTTTGACGCCTTATTCCAGCCTCAGGACCATCCGGCCCGCGAGATGATGGACACGTTTTATTTGGCTAACCCGCAGACGGGGAGGCTGCCGTCCAAAAGGCTTGTGGAGGCTGTGGCGAAAACCCACGAGGACGGGTGGATTACGGGTTCCAAGGGCTGGCGTTATAAGTGGAGCGGCGAGGAAGCCAAAAAGCTTGTTTTGCGCACCCACACAACGGCTGAAACCGTGAAGTATTTGGCAACCCACAAGAAGCCGCCGATAAAAGTGTTTTCCGTGGACAGGGTTTACCGCAACGAGCAAGTTACATACAAGCATCTAGCCGAGTTCCATCAGATTGAAGGCATAGTTGTAGACAAAAAAGTGACACTTCGGGATTTGATGGGCACTTTGAAAACCTTCTACACGAAGTTCGGCATAGAAAAAATAGAGTTTTGGCCAAGCTACTTCCCCTACACGGAGCCTTCAGCCCAAGCTGTGGCTTACCACCCCAAGCTTAAACGTTGGATAGAACTTTGCGGTATGGGCATGTTCCGGCCAGAGGTTTTAGCGCCCATGGGCATTAAATGCCCAGTGCTGGCTTGGGGCGGCGGATTGGAGCGTTTAGCCATGATAGAGCTTGGCTTGGATGATATTCGTATGTTGTATGCGAACAATGTTGGATGGCTTAGGAGGACACCCCTATGCCGGTGATAAATCTTCGCGTGGAAAAATTGGCGAAATTTTTGGGTAGGGCTGTCACTGTTGAGGAGTTGGCCAAGTGGCTGCCATGGCTTGGCTTCGACTTGGAGGAGATCGGCGAAGACTATGTTAAGGCGGAGTACAACCCAAACCGCATAGACTTCTGCAGCTACGCTGGCGTAGCCCGCGCCTTAAAAGGCTTCTTGGAGCTGGAGACGGGACTGCCAAAATACCATGCTGAAGAGCCTAAGATAACTTTAAACGTTGACAGCGCGGTTTCCAGCGTTAGGCCCTACATGCTTGCGGCTGTTGTCCGCGACATTAAGCTCGACGAAGACACAGTTGTGGAGCTTATGGAAATGCAGGAAGACCTCCACTGGGGTATAGGCCGCGACCGCAAAAAGGCTTCCATAGGCATTCACAACTTGGACGCTGTGGAGCCGCCCTTCACATACACAGCCGTAGAACCCACGGGCGTAAAATTTGTGCCTCTGGGCAAGACGGAGGAAATGACGCCTAAAGAAATTTTAGAAAAACACGAGAAGGGTGTCGCTTACCGCCACCTTGTGGACTGGGCGCCGAAATATCCGCTGCTGATTGACAAGTATGGACGGGTTTTGTCCATGCCCCCTATTATAAATGGCGAGTTGACAAGGGTTAGCGAAAACACGCGGAACCTATTCTTGGACGTTACCGGGCCGAGTTTTGAGGCTATAGAGAAAAGCCTAAATGTTTTGGCGACGGCGCTGGCGGACATGGGTGGAAAACTTGAGAAGGTTACTGTGCATTATCCAGACCGCACGTTAGTTTCGCCGAACCTTGAACCCGAGAAGATGAGGCTTAGGGTAAGTTACGCCAACAAAATGCTGGGTTTGAAGCTTTCCATAGACGAGGCGGCTTATTGCTTGCGAAAATGTCGGCTTGACGCCAAACCCATAGAAAAAGACGTTTTGGAAGTCGCCATTCCACCCTACCGCATAGACATACTCCACGAGATAGATCTTGTCGAGGAGGTTGCCATAGGCTATGGCTATTACAGACTTGAGCCAACAATACCCCTCACAGTTACTGTCGGCGGGAAACATCCAGCCAACAAGCTGGCGGAAACCGTCCGCCAAATCATGACGGGCTTAGGCTTCTTGGAAGTCATGAACTTCACACTGACGAATGAACGCGTCCACTACGAGTTTATGCGGTTAAAGCCCAAAAACCCGGTGCGCCTAGCCAACCCAGTCTCCGCCGAATACACCATTATGAGGGAACTGCTCCTACCCGGGCTTTTAAAGAACCTAGCTGAAAACAAGCATGAAAGCTACCCGCAAAAGCTTTTCGAAGTTTCCGACGTAGCCAAAATAAACCGACGCCAAGAAACCATGTGCGAAAGGCGCTTACATTTGGCGGCTGCAACATGCCACTCAACAGCCAACTACACAGAAATAAGGGCTGTCTGCGAAGCGTTTCTAGCCAACATGGGATTGGTAGACTGGCAAATAAAAGAGGCAAAACACCCAAGCTTCCTAGAGGGGCGAACAGCCATCATCCAAATCGGCAAAAAACAGGTTGGCGTTTTAGGCGAAATTCACCCGCAGGTTCTAAACAACTTTGAAATCGAAAATCCAACAGCAGCCTTAGAAATAGACCTTGAATGGCTGATGCAAAGAAAAGCCTAGAGAGGAGAGGGGATAGAAAATAAAACTGAAGCCAGCGTTATTTTCGCTGCAAAACTACTAGGCTTCTTTTCGGAAATTTCAGTAGGACGACAGCCGCTAACGTTAAAGCTAACAGAACTAGAAAGTAGCCATTACTTGGAATTTCAGGGGCGTGGGTAGGCGCTTCGGAAGAAACAGTAAACTTGACCTCCTTTTCAAGCCAATATTCATTGCTTCCATGAACGGTTTGCACATAAACCTTAAACGTGTATTCGCCGGCCTTAAGCCTACCAAGCATGTAAGCGTTGCTCTGGTTATGAACAACTTGTAAGACGGCCTCGTCCTTTCTAGGCACGTGAACAGTCACGTTAACGGAAAACGTGTCGCCATCCCGATTAACCTCGCTGAAATCAACAACACGTGGCGGATCAGTGTAAAAACGGAAGTTCACAATCACCCTAACCTCGTCAAGTTCTTTTGGCTTTTCTGGAACAATTTCAACCCAACAATTCATCCTCTCAGCATGAGAAGACTGAACGCTGAGGCTTAACATTATGGCAAGAAGGAGAATCAAGCCAAACAGCAACCGAGCCTTCAACTCCTTAACTCCCCGTGGAATCCCAGATACGGTTAGAGCCAATCACCAATAAAAGGTTTAACCACAAAATCTAGAGAGGGGTAGCGTATTTGTAGCTGTTTACCAAGCACAAATATGACCTCCCCTCCAACAGTCTTGAACAGCAACATTTAATTCGTGAAAAAGGTTTAAACTAAAATTGGCGATGAACCGTCTACACAGCGGAGCCTTCTTCGGAATCCCGCCGGGATAAATCCATGCCGACGGACCCAACCGAGCAGCAAGCGTTTAGACGCTTGTTGCCGTGAAGGCGGGTTTACCCAAGCATGGGACACCGGCGGGCGCGGGCGCCCCCTAAACTCCCACGCCGGAGAGAGCTTAACCAAGGGGAGCGTATGGCTCCACGATGAAGTTAAGTGATAGGTGACGTTGGGAGACAATAAGGGGCGTCCGCGATAAAACATAAAATGCACTTTTCGGAAACAACTTTTAAGTTATACGTTTGCGTATAATGTGAAGGTCTGACCGGGCTTGGACATAGAAACCAAAATCGATTTGATCAAGCGTCCGCCAACCGAGGAAATTTTGGTTGAAAGTGAGCTACGGGAGCTTCTTGAAACAAACCCGCATCCAGGCCACTACATAGGCTTTGAGATTTCCGGTTTGTTGCATCTTGGAAACCTTGTGATTGCCGGTTTCAAAATAAATGATTTAATGAAGGCTGGTGTCCGCTGCCAAGTTTATTTGGCGGATTGGCACAGCTTCATAAACAACAAGTTCGGCGGAGACTGGGACAAAATCCTCCAAGCCACAAAATATTACGCTAAAGCCTTTCAGTTCTTCTGTCCCGGCGTAAAAATAGTGGTGGGCTCGGAGCTCTACCACAACAACGACGAGTATTGGCGCAACCTGCTAAAGTTTGCGAAACACATGACTTTAAACCGCACACTCCGCTGCCTCACCATAATGGGGCGAAGCGAAACAGAAAAACTGGACTTGTCGCAGTACTTGTACGCGCCCATGCAAGCCGTAGACATCAAAACCATAGGCGCCGACATACCCCACGGCGGCATGGACCAACGCAAAGCCCACGTTTTGGCTCGCGAAATCTTCCCAAAGATGGGATGGAAAAAACCCGTAGCAGTGCACCACCACTTGCTAATGGGCTTGACGGAGCCAGTCAAGCTTGCCACGAAGGACAAGTTGGAACAAGTGATAGCCAGTAAAATGAGCAAGTCCAAACCTTGGACAGCCATATTCATCCACGACACCGAAGAACAAATCCAAGCCAAACTGCGAAAAGCATGGTGTCCAGAAAAACAGACGGAAATGAACCCAGTGCTTGAAATAGCCAAATACATAATATTCCATGAAAGAGAAACCTTCACAGTGGAGCGCCCATCCAAATACGGCGGCACAATAACCTTCGAAAGCTATGCGGAGCTTGAAAAAGCTTACAGAGCCGGGCAGCTTCATCCTCAAGACTTGAAAAACGCCGTGGCAAAAGACTTAGCCAAAATCCTCGAGCCTATAAGGAGATATTTCGAAACAGACAAAGAAGCCAGAGAAAGCCTAGAAGTGGTGAAAAAGGCGGAAGTAGCAAGGTAAAAGCCTTGTCCACCCATTTAAGAGAAAAAATGGAACAAATCCAGCAAATCCTAGAACAGCTAGCCGAAGAAAACAAAAGCGGAAAACCAATCCTCGTGGAAGGAAGGAAAGACGCCGAAGCCCTAAAAACCCTAGGAATAAAAGGAAAAATAATATTCGCCAAAAAAGGCCTAAAAACACGTTTAGACGTAGTTTCAGAAATCGAAAAATCAAGCCCAAACGAAGTCATATTAATGCTAGACTTCGACAAAGAAGGCAGAGAACTAACCGAACACCTGAAAATACACATCGAAAAAACAGGCATAAAAGCGAACATCCATTATTGGCTCAAGCTTTCAAGCCTAACAGGCAGAGAAGTCAAAGACGTGGAGGGTCTCGCCAAATATTTGGAAACATTAAAAATAAAGTCAACGTCTTCCAACGGGATTCCATCGCGAATGCGCTTTTCACAATAAACATTCATGAAACGAAAATCAACACTGAAAGGCTCACATTATAGGAAGAGAAATAATTGTGGACTTGGAATCACCTATATGAGCACATATTAAACCACATTTTTGATGAGAGGAGAAGGCTAATGCAGACGGCAGTAGTTACCTTACTATTGGTGGTGTCAGCGGTTTTATTCGCATGCATCGTAGTTGAGTATGCGGTTTCAATATTTGAGCAAACACTGCAAACTCAAAACACGCCTTACATGGACAGAATAAGAGAACTGGAAGATTTAATAATCAATCAAACAGACAAGCTGTTAAACCAGACAATATTGGAAATACCACCGTAAAAAGTTTAGCGGAAATTCATAAAGGTAATATATAGCGACAGTCATTATTGATACTCTGGTGTTGAGAGGCACAGTTCTCTCATCACAAAATCAAACTAATAATAAGGCATAAACTATGACTGGAGGTGACGCTTACGGGTTCATCCCAAACCCTTACCGTAAAGTATGTAATCCGCGCAAGATTCGAAATAGACGGAGTAGTTGAAAAACCAGACGTTATCGGCGCGGTTTTCGGCCAAACCGAAGGCCTCTTCGGACCAGAACTAGACTTGAGAGAACTCCAAAAATCCGGGAGAATTGGCAGAATAGAAATCGAGCTTCAATCAAAAAACGACAGGACAACGGGCACAATAATAATTCCCACAAGCCTAGACAGGGTTTCAACAGCCCTCCTAGCGGCAAGCATAGAAAGCATAAACCGCGTAGGCCCATGTGCTGCAAAAGTAACCTTGGAAAAAATCGAGGATGTCCGCGAAGCTCGCAGGAAAGCCATCATTGAAAGGGCTAAAGAAATTCTCCACCAATGGACCATTGAATCCATGCCAACCGTGGATGAAATCTTCAAAGAGCTGGCTGAAACCCTAAAAGTGGCGAAAGTTGAAAAATATGGGCCCGAGGAGCTTTCAGCCGGTCCAGAAGTAGACAGCGCCAAAGAAATTATAATTGTCGAAGGAAGGGCTGACGTGATCAACTTGATGCGGTGCGGCATCCACAACGTTATAGCCCTTGAAGGCGCAAAAGTACCTGAAACCATAAAGAGGCTTTGCCGAGAAAAAGAGGCAACAGCCTTCCTCGACGGAGACCGAGGCGGAGACCTAATCCTCAAAGAGCTGCTGCAGGTAACCAACGTGAAGTATGTTGCGCGGGCGCCGAGAGGCAAGGAGGTCGAAGAGCTTAACTGTAAAGAAATCTTCGAGGCGTTGGCTGCCAAAGTGCCCGTGGAAGAACTTTTCAAACCACCCAAAAGAGAAAAACGTCGAGTGGAACTTCCGAAAGAAGTAGTTCAGCTGGCAAAGGATCTGCAGGGCACGTTGGAGGCTGTTCTCCTAAACGAGAAAATGGAGCCTATAGAGCGGCTGCCTGTCAGCCAGCTAGCCGAAAAACTTCAGCAGGTCAGCGGCGTGGACACCGTGGTCTTTGACGGCATAATAACCCAGAGGATAGTGGATATAGCCAGCGAGAAAAACATAAGGAACATTATTGCCTCCCGCATCTCGGAGGCCGTAAAACCACCGTTAAACGTGCAGCTTGTAACCTTCTCAGAAATCATGGAAGGCTAGCTTCCGAAAAAGTCTGTAAGCTTTTTAACGCCACCTTCAACCGCCTTAGCCTTAAGCAGCTGCTCTTCCGTTATGCCGAAACATTCGAGAACTCTAGCTGCAGCTGGCACAACTTGATTGGTCACATAGTATTCAATGTCCACTTCGTCGTAAGTGGCAAAAATGTAGGGCTTAACCCGCTCATAAAGCCGTCCAGTTCCAGCGATCACTACATAGCCAACCTTGTCGCCGGTGGCGAGCTTCCAACCCTTCTCCATCAACATCTTCGCCGCAGCCACGTGTGGTGCCTTAACCTCATACTCGTCAACAGCCTTGGTCAGAGTCTTCCATATTACCAGATCGCGGTATGGAACCCTTCTTTGCCTAAGCTCTTGAATAAACTGTTGGACAAAACGGGCGGCTTTCTGCGGAGACTGCTCCTTCAAAATTATTTCTAAAACCTTTTCTTGAACATTTTTGGCTACGGCAGCCCAATCGCCCCTAATAACTTCTAAACCAACAATGTCGAGCCGCCCATCCGGAAGAAGCCCAGCATAACGTTTTTTGGCTTCGGTAAAGAATATACGCTTGTAAATCTTGTCGGGCTTAATTTCCAAGCCAAGCTTTTCATAAATCTTCTCTATTAGTCTTTCCACTTTTTCGGGTTCATACTTTATGAAGATGCTGTCCGTGTCGCCGTAAACAACTGTCAAGCCTTCCTCTTCAGCCATTTTGATGGCTGTCTGAATTGTATGTCTACCCCAAGCCGTGGCAGCCTCAGCAACGGGCTTCATATACCATCTTGCGCCAATCCAACCAGCATAACCATAAGAGGCGTTTGTTATAACTTTAACAGCCTTCTGCCTAGCATCCAAAACACGGTATTCAAGGCTATCCGGCGCGCAACACTTCATTTTAGCGCGAATCTCATTTCTTATAGCGATAAGATGCGACAACACTTCCTTGTAAAATCCGGGAGGCTCCTTCCTAAACCTATGCTTAACTTCGGGCGCCTCATAAACGCCGCATGATGGCACGGGATCCTTCGGAGCCACGTAGGTGTCTGGGGAAAGATTGTAGGCTATCATCAAGTTTGGATACATGGAGGCGAAGTCCAAAACGGCAATTTTTTCGTGCAGTCCGGGTTTTGGGCTGAGCACTATGGCGCCAGCATACGGCCTATAGGGCTGTTCAACCCTTTTGGGCACAAGCTCCCCAATTTTGTGGGCGTGCTTTATCAAGAACCATTCTACACGGAAGCCAACCGCCGCGGTTCCAATGTGGTCTAAGGGCAAACCCACAAGGCTTGAAAGTTGTATGGCGAAATCCAAAATGGCGTTGGCTATCCCCATAATACAACGGGTGTTCTCCATGGAAAACTTTTTTAAAACCTCCCGCTTGTCCTTATCATCCCAATAGTCTGCAAAATCTACATCCTCAATTAAAACGCGGTCCTCAAGCTTCATAACCCCCAAATAGTCCGCCAAATTCTCCAAAGTTTTAACCTTCACATCTGGAAACTCGTCGGCAAAATCAAAAATGTCCAAGTTAGCTCTTCCAGTAATCGAAACATGCCCATAAACACTTGTGTGGGGTTCTGATCCAGCCCTATCAATGGACAAGTGCATTCCAAGCCTTTTACACCGCTCATTCAGATAGCTCCAGTCCTGCCTGTTAACGCCAAAACCCACAATAACGTCCGGATCGAAATTGTGAACGTACTGCATAAAAGCCTCCAACACTGGTTTGTCGTCCTTGTTTTCGCCAGCCAAAAACTGTTTTTCTTCGCCGGTGTTCGTTGCTGTCGAAATTATAATGACGGGGTTTCTGTCAGGCTTAGGCGTCCCTTCCCTACTGTAGCATATCATCGAAAAACCTAAAATCCTCAGTTCTGGAACATTCGCCCTTTCCACAAACATCGGGGGAGACTTAGCCAAATAGACCTTGTCAACCTTAACGTTGGATATCTCGCCAGCTTCGTCAACTTCAACCTCATGCCAGCCGCATGGAACAACCCCATTATCAATTAAGTACCGCATTGAATATCGAATATCATCCTCAAAACACTCTTCAACCCCGTCCATTTTCTGCAAAGCCTTAGCATACTTCGCCACCAAATCGGGATCCTTACAGTAAACTTTCAAGGCTTTTACAGGCTTGCCAAAAAACCGCCTTTCCACCGGTTCAACCCTGACAACAAAGGGGTATAACGCCCTTCTCGTCATAACCTCGTCAGCAAGCCTAAAAGGATCAAAGCCATCCTTCACAACAGCGTAAAAATACGTGAGAAAACCCTTGTCAACAATCAAAACCCTATTTCCAGAATCGTCAACCCCCCAAAGCCAAACTTCAGGCTCATGATTCTTAACCTCATAATTTACGTCCAGCAACCAAAACGTAACCTTCACACTTGTTTCACCTTTAACAAATTTAGTCTCAGCCATCCTTTAAACTTTAACAAAATTGAGAATGAATGAGTGGCGGGTCCGCCGACCGCCAACTGTTTGGGTACAAATCACTTTTAAACGCCTGCGGTCCCTTGCTTCAGGGCGCAAAAGTGAGGCTTGAAATATACGACTTCGAGGATAGGCTCAGGCGCTACAAGCGGATTATGGCGACGCTGAGGAACGGCGAGCTCGCGCTGAGGTTCATCGACCACCTCTCCAGCCTCGGCCTGAGCCAGGCGGCTCTCAGCAACTACGCTTCCCACCTCATCGCCGTCATGCGCCTCATGGACGTTGACGCGGAGAAAGCCACCAGAGCCGACGTTGAAAGGGTTCTTGCAAAAATAAACGGCAACAGGCACTGGACTGAAAACACGAAGTACCACAAGCGTGTGGTCCTGAGAAAGTTCATCCAGTACGCCAAGTACGGAAGCTGTGACCGTAACACGCCTCTCCCGCCTGAGGTCAGCTGGATAAGGGTTGTTAAAAGGGACAGGGACTCGCGCGTGACGCCCGAGGCGCTTCTCACGCGCGAGGACTTCGAGGCGATGGTGAGAGCGGCGGACAGCCCGAGGGACAGGGCCATGATCTACACGCTTTTCGAGGGGGCGCTGAGGCCGGGCGAGCTCCTCGGCATGAACATTGGAAGCGTGGCGTTCGAAAAAGACTACTGCCTGATAACCGTGAACGGGAAAACCGGCCTGAAGAGGCTTCCGCTGGTGTTAAGCTACAGGCCCCTTCTGGAGTGGATGAGGCAGCACCCGCTGGCAGGAAACCCCAACGCGCCGCTCTGGTGTTCGCTCGCCAGCAACAGGAAAGGGCAGAGGCTCAGTTACAGGCACTTCCGCCTGATCATAAAGAGGATTGCGCGGAAGGCCAATTTGGGAAAGGCCGTCTGGCCCTACCTTTTCCGCCACACCACATTGACAGCCATGGCGAAGGTCCTCACGGAGGCGAAGCTCGAGCAGTTCGCCGGCTGGGTTTTCGGCTCGAAAATGTCCAGGAGGTACGTGCACTTTTCGGCGAGAGATCTCGAAGACGCGGTTCTGGAGCTGTACGGCCTCAGGCCTCCGAAGGGCACGGCTGAGGTGCTTATGCCAGTGGCCTGCCCTAGGTGCGGAAGCGCAAACCCGCCTGGAGCCGTCAGGTGCGGCTCGGGCGGCCTGATGGTAGGCCGGGCACACCTAGAGGGGGACCAAAGGGGGGAGGAGGGGGGGGGCGGGGGCCCCGGG
>CAZZMT010000046.1:0-4965 GCA_964655395.1 uncultured Candidatus Bathyarchaeia archaeon
AGGCTTAGGCCAGCTGCCCCTTGATAGGCTAGGCTGGAGTAGACATACCGGTCTGAAACAACTATTTTCCCTATTTTTAACGCCGGGGCTATTTCGTTTTCCACGTGTTCGTAGCGGTCAGCTGCGAAAAGCAAAGCCTCAACTATGCTTGAAACCCGCTTTTCTCCATGTAAACAATACCTTTTTATAAACTTCCCAATTTTTCCTCGGCTCGGCTCAGCTGTATAAACTGCCTCATAACCCCTTTTTCTAAGCTCTCTCACCAAAATTTTTGTTTGGGTTGTTTTCCCGCAACCGTCTAAACCTTCTATACATATAAAGAACCCCTTTCCAGTCAACGCCCAGGTCCTCCAAGTTGAACATCACACATTATAAAAAGGGAACCCGTATTAATAATTGCTAGCTTACCAGTGGAGAATATACCATGCTGAAAACCTATTGGGGCGAAATAAAGGATCCCGTGTATGGATACGTCTACATAACGGAAAATGAAAAAGAAGTTATTGACTCCTATCCTGTGCAGAGGCTTCGAAGGCTTAGGCAGCTGGCTGGAGCGGAATATGTTTATCCCGGGGCAAACCACACGCGTTTTGAGCATTCCGTCGGCGTAATGTACTTGGCTGGAAAGGTTGTTGAAAACCCAAACGTTTCACAGATAGTGAACGAGGAAGACGTGGAGGCTGTGCGGATTGCCGGTTTGCTCCACGACGTGGGTCATGGGCCATTCTCTCACGTGTTTGAACACTTGCTTACAAAGAAGCTTGGCAAAACCCATGAGGACATGACGGTGTGGATAATCAAAAATAGCGAGTTAAAAGACGTTATAAGCAGGCTTGGACATAAACCAGAATACATTGCTGAAATGGCTGCCGGTTCGCTTTCAGAAAGCCAAAAGGCTTTCCTCAACCAGATAGTTCGAAGCTCCATAGACGTTGACAAACTGGACTTTGTCGTTAGGGACACGTATCACACTGGCGCCGAGTATGGTTTTGTGGACATTTTCCGCCTAATCCACTCATTTGACGTTTTGGATGGAAACCTAGCCGTAGACATGGGGGCGCTTTCAACCCTGGAATCGTTCATAATAGCTCGAATAGAATCCTTTAAAAGCATATATTTCCACCGGGTGGGAAGAGCTGCCCAGATAATGTTGGCCACAGCCCTTGAAAAGGCAGATCCAGAACTTGGTTTATCGGCTTTCAAAACACCTGAAGAATATTTGGCTATGGACGATTACACGGTTTGGACTATGCTTAAAAACTGCAAGAAATCAAGCCAAATCATTAAGGATTTGGAAAGGCGCAAAATGCTAAAATGTGCTTACGAGCAAACCTTTTACGTTAAGGACAAAACGGTCTCAAACATTTTCAGCGCCGAAGAATTCCGCAAACAGATAAGGGACAAGATTGCGGAGAAAGCCAATGTGGAGCCAGACGCCATAATAATTGACGTGCCAACGGTGCCAAGCGTGCCATACCACCATTCAATGTTCATGGAGCCGATGGAAATCCCAGTTTTCAGCAAAACAAGAGACGGCAAAAAAGAGGTCAGGCGGCTCAGCGAAATCTCCGGCATATTTGAGGTTTTAAAGGGTTTCATAAACATTTTAAGGGTTTACACAAACGAGAAAAACCGTGCAAGGGTGGCGGAAGCTGCCTCAAAAGTTTTGGGCGAGATTCCCTCCTCAGCCAAAATATCCTACTAAAAGTGGCGCCGCAAATGACAAGTCAAATAGTTCTGCGTGGACGAGGAATCGTTGAAGGAAAATGCACAGCCCAAGCTCTAGTCTCCAATAAGCCAATAAGCTTTCTCGGCGGCGTGGACCCAGCCACCGGAAAAATAATCGAGAGACACCATGACCTTTACGGCGAACGCATAAAAGATAAGGTTTTATGTTTCCCCCATGGGCATGGCTCAACCGTTGGGAGCTACGTCCTCTATTCATTGGCGAAAAATGGATTGGCACCAAAAGCCATAATAAACCGTAGAGCAGACCCGGTGGTCGTTGTCGGCGCAGTTATAGCCAACATTCCCATGATAGATCAGGTGGACATAAACCAGATACGAACCGGTGATTTGGTTGAGGTGGACGCCTATAAAGGCATAGTCAAGGTCTTGAAACCTGCAAGGTTGGAGGGCTAGCAATGTATTTGACAAGGGAGGAGGAGCGCATTTACAACGGCGAATATGGTTGGGCGAAACAGGTTTGCATGAAGGTTCTCGTCAAGCTTGGCGAGCTTTTCGGCGCTTCAAGGCTCATCCCTGTGGAGTCTGCCCACGTTTCTGGGGTTTCCTACAAAACTTTAGGCGATGCACCCGCAGACTTTTTGGAGGCTTTGGCGGATGCCGATGAAAAAGCAGCGGTAGAAGCCACATTAAACCCCCAAAGCCTAGACCCAAAGCATTTGGCTGGAAGGCTTCCGGAAAACCTTGTGAAAACCCAGCGGAGACTCTGCGAAATTTTCGAGAAAATGGGCTTCAAAACATGCTACACGTGCACGCCCTACTACATTAAAGCGCCAAAGAGAGGCTCTCACTTGGCGTGGGCTGAATCCTCAGCTGTTGTTTACGCTAACTCGGTTTTAGGCGCATGGACAAATCGTGAAGGCGGACCAAGCGCCTTAGCAGCGGCAATAATTGGCAAAACACCGGACTGCGGCATCCATAAGGCTGAGAATCGCAAACCACAAATCTTGGTTGAGGTTAAGGCACCGCTGGAAAAAGAGGTTGATTTTGGCGCCCTTGGAATATTCCTCGGAAAAGTTTTGGAAGACAAAATCCCACTCATAACCGGCTTAGGAAAGCCAACATTTGAGAATCTCAAACAGCTTGGCGCAGCTTTGGCGTCCGCCGGAATGGTCAACATGCTCCATTATAACAGCGCCGCGGTCAAAATCGAGAAAGAGCGGTTGGAAAAAATAACAGTAGAACCCAAAAACATCCAAGAGACAATAGAAGAGTTAACCACAACTTCCACAGCAAAGCCAGATCTGGTTTTCGTTGGTTGCCCACACTGCTCGTTTCGTGAAATCCGAGAGATCGCAGAGAAAATGAGCGATAAAAAAGTTAGGGCAGACATCGAATTTTGGGTTTGCACAGGCCGCCACATAAAAGAAAAAGCCAACCGCTATGTGCAAAAGATCGAGGCAAGCGGCGCCAAAATCATAACGGACACATGCGCCGTAGTCACATGGACAGACAAGCTTGGAATAAAAACAATAATGACAAACTCGGCTAAAACAGCCCACTACGCGCCAACCATGAACAAGGCTGAAGTGAAACTTGCAAGCCTCGAAGAATGCTTAAAAACAGCCCTAAAAAGATAAAATTTATCCGAAACAAAAACACTGCATAAAGCCAAAAAGGCGCTCCGGTAGTATAGCCCGGTCAAGTATTCCGGCCTTTCGAGCCGGAGACGCGGGGTCAAATCCCGCCCGGAGCACCAAAATCCCCACCCGATTTTGAGGACTTCCGAGCTTTTCTTGACTGTACGAGGTTGATTCCAGCGAACTGATTAAAGCGTATAGAACAGTGGAGCGTATTTTAAGTGGAGGCGTGATTTTGGAACCACAGCTTGTTATGTTCTCATCACTCGAATGGCGGCTGGTACAAGACGACTATTATGAGCTTCTCGACGTATATCTCGCCGAAGCCTGGGTGATTATACCACGAGCCTTCTACTATTGGACCGTAGAATACGGCGTCGTTTTGTGGCTCAATGTAAACAATGTAAGCCGGGCCTTCTCCTTTGTCTTTGCATCTGATGGCGTTAAATGCGTGGGCTATATCCTCCCCGTTTGAGGTTTTCCCCAAAACGGCCATAACGCCCATATCCCAGTGGTTGAGCTTGGCGTGTAGCGATAACATGACTGCGAAGTCTCCGCATACGAAGTTGGGATCTGTGTAGTTCATTTCGTTAGTTTTGTCTGTTGCGAGCCAACTTTTGAGCTCGTCTTCCAACGGCGTTATGATTTCGTCTAGGGGCTCATAGATCGCGAAGTAAAGTTTCTCGTACTCGTTCTTTATTGCTGTATAGTTGACCAGAAGGGACTGGTAGGCGTTCAATAACTCGTTGTACTCCCTTTCCAGCTCAAGTGCTTCCTGGGAGAGCTGCATGAGATTCGTGTAGTTTTGGAGAAGCTCGTTGTAGGACTGGTTAAGGTAAGCGTACTCGATGGTTAGTTTGGTGTATTCAACCAAAATCTTTTGATATTGCTCCATTAGTGCGGTGTTGTTCTGCAGAAGCGTCGAATAAGACTGGTTAAGAGATGTAAATTCCTGAAGCAACAACCCGTGCGCTTCGAGAAGCTTGCTGTAGTTCTCCACGAGCTCTTTGTTTTGGGCTTCCAACGACTCCTTATCGGCTTGAAGCTTCTCAACCTTCAATTGAAGGAGATAGCTATAGCTACCGAGCACCACAACCCCGATCAGCAGGATAATTATGACCGCATTTTTAACGGATCCGGCATGCATTATTTGACCCTCTCTATAAATGGAGTCTTGGGAAAAACTTAAACCATTTTAGCATAAAGACTTACCAAGCGCGCAATAAAAGGGTTTTATTTGTCTGCTTATTAAATTAATTGATTGTTATGTATCTGAAATACGTATTGAAATAGAAACGAATGCTGGATGTTCTTGGAACAGTTTGTTTTCATTGAATGAAGACTTTACATTTCTTTTGTCTTGTTTTGTTTTGAATAGAAAATTTTATAATGCGTTTTATGGTGCATAGTTAGGGCAAACTACCACTTGAATGTTTGCAACGTTTAGGTGATAGGTGAAGCGGATTTGATTGATAAAAAATTGGTGATGGTTCCAGGCCCAACCAATGTTCCAGATAGTGTGATGTATGCTATGTTGCAGCCGATGATAGATCATCGTGGAGCCGATTTTCACGCGCTTTACTCGGAAATAGAGGCTAATCTTAAGTATGTTTTCCAAACCGAAAACGATGTTTTCATA
>CAZZMT010000047.1:0-18791 GCA_964655395.1 uncultured Candidatus Bathyarchaeia archaeon
ATTGACGCCTTAAGCAAAATAGTGGCTTGGGTTCCACAAGAGGAGGATTCACTTTTCCCCTACACGGTTTTAGACTATGTGCTTTTGGGCAGAACACCCCACCTTGGCTTCTTTAACATGCCAAGCGAGAAAGACGAGAAAATAGCACACAACGTCTTAGTACAGCTAAACTTGTCCCATGTGGCTCATAGAAAAGTTCCAACTTTAAGCGGTGGAGAAAAGAAGCTTGTATCAATAGCCAGAGCCCTCGTCCAAGAGCCGGAAACGCTCATCTTGGACGAGCCCACAGCGCATTTGGACATTGGAAATAAAATGAAGGTACTCAATATAATTAGGGGGATGGCTAACTCTGGAAAAACAGTTATATTTTCGACACATGACCCCAACGAAGTCTTCTTGGTCGCCGACAACGTGGCAATAATGAACGGCGGCGAAATAGTGAGTGAAGGCCCACCGGCAAAAGCCATAACCGAAGAAACCTTGGAAAAGGTTTACGGCGTACCAATAGTTATGCATAAGATAAATGAAAAGCAGGTTTTAGTAGGCATGCGACAAGAAGACTTCAAGTCACCCTAACCACAAGTTTGATTTCTCCCCATAGGCTTACACCGCTTAAAGAGGAAACCATGCCAAGCAGAACCCTTTTAATTAAAAGGCTTGGAAAAGCCTTTAACGGCACAACTCTTCCGTCAACCTCTAAAAGCACATCTCTACGCTTGTAGAGTGGGCAGACCTCCAAATTTGCGGTTCCAGCGATTATGGCTTTGGCGAGTTCATGGCATGATTTGTATCCGCATTCCCCGCAGTGTGCAAGGTTCGGAAAAGGTGGAAGGGCTTTCTGCACAACCCGGTCGGCGAGCCTTTCGATTTCCCGCTTGCAATCAAGTACTGGAACGCCAAGCGTCGAAGCCTTTTTCGCTTCCTCCACATGGTTGGCGATAATTCCAGAAATTGCAAAGGCTAAACCATCATGGAAGGCTTGTGCCTCCGCAGAGTCCTTCGCCGCAATTATCTTTGCCAAGGATTTTTCACTTTCAAAACCCTCCAGAAGAACGTAGTCGAACCCAGCAAAGAATGTGGCTAACTCTCCCACGTTAAGCCTCCTCTTTACAAAAAGGACAGCTTCATTTTTTGCTGATCCCGCCACAATTTCAGCTCCAGCCTCACCGTGTTTCCAAGTCTCTGTTTCTGGAATATCAACCCACTTGACGTTCGGCATCTCCTTAACAGACCCCACTTTGTAGCCTCTGCCCTTAAGCTCGCGGATCAAGCTTTGAATTATCGTTGTTTTTCCGGAATGTTTGCCGCCTACAACAGCCACCATTCTCACCATTAAGGACACCTTGAAGAGACATGCACGCAAACTATATATATGCATTTAAGTTCTCTCACTTGAGCTGGGCCTACATGAAGAGAGCCAGCCAAAAAAGGACTTTCAAACTAACCCCCTATCCAGAAGCATTAAAAAAGCTCCTTGAAACCTTTCAAAAAAGGCCACTAGACTACGAAACCGTTCCGGTTGAAGAGGCAATGGATCGGGTTTTAGCCGAAGACATTGTGGCAGACATAGACGTTCCCCAAACCGATGTTGCAATGGTTGACGGGTACGCCGTTAAATCCAAAGACGTCGCCGAGGCTTCGGTAGCCAACCCCATTTTGTTAAAGGTTGTTGGGAAACTCTATCCGTGGAGCAAACCCTCAGACGCCAAAATAGAAGATGGACAAGCAGTCTATGTCACGTGTGGGGCGCCAATACCAGACGGGGCCGACGCGGTGATAATGGTTGAAAACACAATTTTGCACGGCGGAAAAATTGAGATACGAATGCCCGTTAGAAAAGGGGAAAACATAGCCTACTCCGGAGAAGACGTGAAAAGGGGAACCCTAATCCTCAAGAAAGGATCCATTTTAAGACCGCAGGACATTGGAGTTTTGGCAGGGTTGGGGATAAAAAAGGTTAAAGTTTTTAGGAAGCCGAAGGTGGCGGTCATTGCCACCGGAAACGAGCTTATTGAACTAAGCCGTAAAGATCCAACGAGGATTGTTGACAATTACGCCCTAATAGTTTCGGGGTTAATTTCAAAAATGGGAGCCAACCCCGTAAGGCTTGGAATAGCGCCAGACGATCTTGAAGAGACGAAAAAGAAAATCGAGGAAGCCCTTCAAAAAGCGGATATAGTTGTCACTATAGGAGGCTGCTCCATGGGTGAGAAGGATTTCGTCCCAGACGCGGTTAACGCCCTCGGAGAACCCGGCATAATAGTTCACGGAATAAAAGTGAAGCCGGGAAAAGTCACCGGGTTTGGAATGGTTAAGGGAAAACCGGTTGTGATGTTGCCTGGACTTTTTGCGTCCACCATGGCTGGCTTCTACCTCATTCTTGCACCTCTGATTGGCTTGTACACGGGGTTGAGGATGGAAAACTTGCTTCCAACAGTCAAGGCTAAAATAAGCCATGACATAGACTCCGAAAACAAACTCCGTTACAGGTTTTTGCCCGTTCGCGTTAAAAATGTGGAAGGAGAATTTTACGCTGAAATCGTTTCCGGAGGACCAAATAGTTTGAGCAGGTTTCTGAACTCCAACGGTTTTATACTGGTTCCTCCGAAAGAGAGCCTAAAGAAAGGCGATGAAGTAAACGTTACGCTGTTCAGTAAAGAAGAGTTCAGCCGACTCCATGATTAAAATGAAGGTGGAAACATGATTGTGGTGTCTGTTGTCGGAGTAAGTAAATCTGGAAAGACAACAACAATAGAGTACTTAGCATCGAAGCTTACAGAAGAAGGCTACAAAGTGGGGTCGGTGAAGCACATTCACCACCAAGACTTTTCAATAGACACGGAAGGAACAGACACGTGGAGACACACACGCGCGGGAGCAAAGGTAACAGTCGCCGTTGCCCCCAAAGAAACAGTAATCATCAAGAAAACAGAGAATATTCCAGCGGATTTAAACGAAATTATCAAACTGTTTAAGGATGAAAAATTGGATGTAGTATTCATTGAAGGGCTCCACTCCCTCGCAGCCAAAAGGAAAGACATCCCAAAAATAGTGACGGCAAAGGACACTTCTGACCTAATGAAAACATTAGAAGGCACCGACCCGGTACTGGCAATCACAGGGATTATAGCCAAAAATAAAACCAGGGTAAGTGGCGTTAACATTCCTCTAGTCGATTTAGAGAGGGAAGGCGCCACTCTGCTGGAACTTGTTAAAAATCAAATAGGCTTCAAAAATCCAAGCGGAAGATAAAAAGGGAAAGCCTTGACTGAAAAATGCGCAGTAGTGCTTGCGGGAGGAAAAGCTGAAAGATTCCAGACGAGCGGTCGCCCATGGATAGACAAGGCGCTGGCGAAAGTTCAAGGTAAACCAATGCTTATACATATTATTGAAAGCCTAGCGTCCGCCGTTGAAGAGATTGTGATATGCGTTAACAATGAAGCCCGAAAACGCAAATATGCAAAAGTGTTACGAGATTTTTCAGTCAAAAAAGACGGTTACATAAGAATAGTGAAGGATGTTAAAATCCCATCCATAAGCGGTCCAGCCGTGGCGATTGCAACTGGGCTGAAAGCCACAAACGCCGACTATTGCATTGTGGTGCCATGCGACACACCGTTTATACAGTCGGCTGTTGTTGATTACCTTTTTAACGCAGTAAAAGATGCGAGCATAGCGATTCCAATCCACGCGGACGGAAGCGTGGAGACACTGATTTTTGCGTGTGAAAGAAAAAGGACCGCCGAGGTTTCTGAGACGCTATGCTGGCTTGGACGCGACAGACCAGATGACTTTCTGAGAGGATTGCCAAAAGTGAAGTTTATCTCGACAATCAGTGAAATAAGGGATTTAGATCCAGAGTTTAAAAGTTTCATCAACATAAACTTCCAAGAAGATTTAACAGAGTTGCAAACAAGAGTCTCAACGGATGGGCCAATAAAAAATAGCATACAAGTAGAGTTAGGTTCTCCTAAAGACTCTGATTTGGAGATTCTGAAAGAAACAGCAAAAAGTTGTTGTTTGGACAAGAAATCCGCTGATGCGTTAAAAGATTTTTCTGCCCTGTCAGAAATTTTCGAGAAAGAAAGATTTTACTTTTGGACTGGAATTTGCCGAGAAAAAGAGGGCACCATAATACAAGAATGTTTAAAGACACAGAAAAACACGCAAGAAATGGCTGAACTGCGAGAAAAAGGTTGGAAAGCATTTCTAAAAGCTGCGGATAGCTACGCTTTAGAAGCCGAATTTTTCGCCCAGAGGCAAATTCATCTTTTGGCAAGACGGGCAAGAGAGGACGAGGCTTGGTGTAGAAAGCACGCAACAAGATATTAGGAGATTGCTAGTTTTGCCTAGCGTGCATAAGGTTTAAATTCTTTAACATTATTGTCTGATGGGGTAATTTGTTGTTAAGCAAAAATGAATTGGCTAAACTTCTGAAGGACAGAGAAACAATCTATTGTTTCCTAGGAAGAATGTGTGAGAAAGAAATAGACGAAAAGCTGCTCGACAATCTGCTTGCCTGCAAAGAAATCTTGAAAGATAACTCCATTGTCAATTCGGATTCCACCGATGTTAAAAATGGTTTTGAAGAACTCCACAGTTATTTGGCGGTATTAAGCGGAGAAAGGGAAAAGCTGAGCAAGGCGGTCTTAGAGCTTGCAGTGGACTATGCCGACCTTTTTCTGGGGGTTGGACATTTCCGCAACAAAGGTGAAGGGATCCCCCATCCGTCAGAGTCAACCTATTTAGGAGGCTACTTGTACGGAGACGTTGTTGAGAAAATCTTTGAAGCCTATCTAGAGGAGGGCTTGGTTAAATCTCCAGACTTCAACGAACCAGAAGACCACATAGCGCTAGAACTTTATTTTATGGCGCACTTATGCAGAAAAGCAAGCACATGCCTTGAATCTGGAACTTATCAGGACCTTTTAAAGTGCCTTAAAACACAAAAAGCTTTTTTGGATGAGCATTTACTTAAGTGGGCTCCAAGGCTTGCTGAAGACATAATTAGATATGCTAACACAATTTTTTACAGGGCTGTCGGAAAAATAATGAAGGGCTTTTTAAAAATAGAAGGGGAAAATGTTGGTAGATTGGTTGAGCAGGCGAAATCTTTGCTTTAACTTTGCTTTTCTAGGAAGATGTCTCCAACGTTTATGTCTTTATCCGTCTTGCAGACTCCAAGCACTTTCTCCTTGTAGCCTTCCTTCTCCACTTTTAGCAAGTACGCCTGATTCCATTTTAGGTTTCTGAGCCAAAAGTCTCCGAACTCGTCGGTGGATGCCTCGTATTTTTGGCCTGTGCTAAGCTCTAAGGCTGTTACCTTGGCGCCTATTATTACCTCTTTCGCTTCTGGGTCAACCACGCAGCCTGCTATGAAAGGCTTCGGCAAGTTTAGGTAGTAGACTCTTGGCTTTGTGTTAAGCTCCGGCTTCAGCACTTCAGCTTTAGCCAGTAACTCCTTGATCTTGGGGTCGTTTTCATCTCCGAATATCATTACTCCGTCCAGTGGACACACATCGTAGCATCTGGGGCCAAACTTCCAATCCGGATCGTCCAGCAAATGCGCACACATTGTGCATTTCTGCGCTATTTTCAAGTCATCGTTGAAAAATATTGCATTGTAGGGACAAGCATCAATGCACAGTTTGGAGGGCAACCCTTCACATCCATTGCATTTAGCCGGATCAATCAGCACGATTCCATCATCTCTCTTCGTTATCGCTTTTACTACACATGCCCTTACACATGGCGGATTGTCGCAGTGCATGCATGGACGCGGTATATACGTTACTTTGACCTTCGGCGTTGAACCGCGTTCTATTTTGTCAAGGTTCATCCAGAAATGTCCATATTCGGGCTGCGGCTTGGAGTATGGGCTCCAATCGTTGGCGACATATTCGTCTTTGCAGGCGATTACACAAGACGTGCAGCCTGTGCATCTTCCCACGTCAATTATGAGAACCTTTCCCATTTGCATGCCACCTCCATTAACTGGCGAGGTAGGCTTCCATAACAGGCCCTATTATCGGATGCATCTTCTTCTGGAAGGCTTTTGGATACTTCTTCATCAACTCGAGAACGTCAACCTTCTTGACGGCGACGAGTACTCCAGAGCATATCTGCTCCGGTATCCGTATCTCCTCACCACGCTTGTACTTTGTGGACGGAGGCGGCAACAGAAGGTTTATCGCTCCACCCCTGTCTATTCTGTCTTCAACACTTATCAAGTCAACTCTGGCGCCGTGATCCACCGATATCACGCTTGGCTTTATCCTGTGGGTGACTAGGGCGCCCGCCAAAACCGCTCCAATTTCATTGTATATCATTACGACATCGCCTGTTTTAACCCCCAGTTTTTCCGCGTCTACCGGGTTGATCCATACGGCTTCATACATGTAGCCGTCGGGACCTTTAACCTTGTAGAGTTCCCTCAGCCATATTATTTCGTCTCCTTGCGAGTGGAACCTGTACCTTGGATGGTTTGATATCAATAGGAATGGATATTTCTCCCTTCTAGGCGAGGTTGGCAGATGCTCATGTTCTACCCATTTGGCAACTGGAGGCCGCTCCTTGTCGTCTGGAGCATATTTCAGTATTAGCTGTGACTGGAATTCCAGTTTGCCGGATGGTGTTTCTATGCCCTTGCCAGTCTTCCAGAACCTTGTCATCCAAGAATCGTAAACATCGTATCCATACTTCTTCTTTATTTCAACCCATTCTTCCCATGTTGGGTGATCGTAGAACACTAAACGCTTTTTCTTGAACTCCTCCCAGCTTGTCCCTCTAGCGTATTCTAAGTGTCTCTTGTAAATCCTCTCTCTGAGGAAAGTGTCGAAGTCTGGGAACGCCTCAAGAAGTTCGGGTTTATTAAATTCTTTGGCCAGTCTTTCCGCAATCATTTTGTGGATTTCATAGTCGCTTTTAGACTCGCCCAGCGGCTCAATACACTTGCCATGATAAGCCAAGCCTATAACATCACAGTAGCCACAGTTAACCAGATCCTCAACTTCAAAGTCTGTCAAAGCGGGCAGCACAATGTCCGCGAATAGGGCGTCGTTTTCGAACCATGGATTGATCACAAGGTGGAATTCTATCTTCGGGCTTCTCAAAGCCTCTATGAACTTGTATCCATACCAGCATGTTGTATAGCAGCCGTTTTCGTTCCAAATCATTCTAATGCCGGGATGGTCGTCTGTTGGAGGATAACGGTACTTTACGAACATGTCGTTTTCCTTGGTTACACAGAAGTTGAGTATGCCGCCTGAGCACCACCATGTGATCGGTGGGTTGAGAATTGCGTCTGGAACCAGCGTCTTTATGAGCGGATAGCATGGGCCTTTAACATATGGAGGTTTCATGGCACGGTGAGAATACTTAGTCGGCGGAATATAGATGCGCCCAGCTTTCTCAGACGCCACCTCTGGATAATGCGGGAACGGAGGCAGCTCAAGCGTGTTAAGCGTTGATGAAGTCCAGAATCTTACGTACTCTCGCCCAGGCTTTCCTAGACCTTGCATCGCCAGGGCGTATACTTCCATTCTAGAAGCCATGTGTGAGTATATACCTCTGATTTTAGGTCCGCCGAAGACTACTCCTAGGGAGGTTCGCTTTTTAGCCCACGCCCTGGCTAAAGCCTTAATCGTCCAGGCGGGTATCCCGGTTATTCTTTCCGCCCAATCCGGCGTCTTTGGAACACCGTCGTCTTCTCCGAGGACATGCTTCTTGAATTCTTCAAAACCTACGCAGCATTTTTCAACGTATTCTTTGTCGTAAAGGTCTTCTTTAATCCAGACATAGGCAAGGGCTAAGTAGAGTGCAGCGTCGGTGTTCGCGTTTATTGGGATCCATTTGTCCGCCCAGACCGCTCCAGTGTAGTTCAAGTCCGGGGACACTGCAACCAGTTTTATGCCAGCTTTTTTGACGTTGTCGCATAGGAATGACACGTTTGTGCAGAAGGCTGAACCCGTGGTTTCCGGATCGCATCCGGAAAGCACTATCATCTCACAGTATTGTAGCACGTTGTCCCATGAACCGTCATTGGCGCATTCTCCAGCCAACAATTCGTCGAAGCCCCATGCCAGCTTTGCCCCCCAATATACGCCTTCCCAACTGTCGGGATTTCTGACTTGCTGGGTCCATCCAAACCCCAAAACATCGAGAAGATAATGGTTCCAGAAGTGTTGTGTGCAAATTCCTGTTTGTCCGTGTCCGTCTCCCTGCGCCAATATGGGCGTTAGATCTCCATATTTTTCTTTGATTTTCTTGACCATTTTCACAATGAGGTCTATTGCTTCCTCCCATGAGATTCTAACAAACCCGGACTTGCCCCTGTTCTGGGGGTTGGGATTGTCTGGGCTCCAGTCAACCCTTTTCAGTGGATACTTGACTCGGGTAGGCGTGTATACGCGGTTTTTGTACGCCAGCATATGTGGGTATGGAACAGCTTTTCTAGGCCTCGAGAAGGTTCCTCTGTCGGTCTTGATCTCCCATAGTCTAAAGTTTTCCGGGAAGTGGCTGGGTAAAATCCTTATGATTCTGTTGTTTTTAACGTGGACTTCCATTGGAGGGGACGAATAGCCGAACCCACAGAGCGTTGACGGCAAATACTCAATCCTTACATCATCCTTAGTCTTTTTGATCTTTTCAATTTCTTCAGCAGAAGCCTTCTTGAGGGGGCCTACGCCTTCACTGGAAAAGCTTCCATTCAACAAACTTTTTGGATCCGTAGACATACATAACACCTATTTTTGAGATAGCTTATGTATGCCACACAACATTTAAAATTTTCGTTTTCGTGCAGAAGGCACAACGGTGGCGAAAACGGCAGAAACTCTAATCATAAAAAACTTTTAAGCGTCTTGAATAGGAAAGTTTATACGTCTAGCCATTTTGAATTAAAGCTTCAAAGCAGGGGGATGAAATAACGGAAACAAAAGAGGCTGAAACTGTATTAAAAGTTATTAAAGAAAGGAGAAGCATTAGAAAATACAAGCCGGATCCTGTTCCAGACGAATTAATATTAAAATGTTTAGAAGCTGCCCGGTGGGCTCCAACGGGGGAAGATGCGCAACCGTGGCGTTTCATTGTCGTTAAGGATGAGGAGACAAGGAAGAAAATCGGCGAAATCGCTGGAAGGGGAAGCGGAAGACGATTCACTGTTGAGTTCTATACTGGAAAGATGGCTGAAAGGTTTGGAGAAAAAATCAAAACGTGGCCCGAGGAAAAAAAGAAACGCGTTTTTGAGAAACTAACCTCCGGTAAAGTGTCAGCGTTTCTCGCTGAAGCTCCGGTAAACATAGTTGTATGCGCCTACAAGAATGTTTGGGATCCGAGGGAGGACTGTTCCGCCGCAATCCAGAACATGCTGTTAATGGCAAAGGCGTTAGGCCTTGGAACATGCTGGGTTATCGGACCCGTCACCGACGTCAGAGACGAAATGAAAGTGAAAGAATTGCTCAACATACCAGAAGAATATAAGATAGTCAGCGTTGTGGCGTTAGGCTATCCCGACGAAGACCCGAAACCCCGCCCGAGAAAAGAGCTTGAAGAAGTCACATTCTATGAACGGTTTGGACAAAAGAAGGAGGAAACCCAATGAGCGAAAAAGAATCCAAAATTGACAAAGAATGGGTAAACGAAATCTTTTACGACCTTCTCAAAGTGGTATATGACGGTTTCGGCGGAGCCTCAAGATTCAGGTGCTATCTGGTTGGAAGAACTATGCTCGAATATTTAACTAAAAAGTTCAACCTAAACTTCTCAAACCTCACAGTTCCAGAGGCTGCCAAAAAAGTGCTTGAATCATTGAAGACTATTGGGATAATCGGCGGCTACGATGTAGCATTGAACGACATGGTTTTAGACCTCAAAATACACAACTGTGCACATTTGCAAGTTCAAAAAAGGGTTAAGGAGTCTAAGATGCCCGCCTTCGTTTGCCCATGCATGAACCTCTGCCTCGGCTTAATTGAAAAGAATTTCGGCTTAGACAGCGAAATGATTGACATAACACATGAAGGGGACATTTGCCACGTCAAAGCTATGCTGTTTAAATACTAAACATCCATGACAGTGATCGTATAATGCCTCCAAAAATAGATACTTCAAAATGCGTCGGATGTAGAAACTGCGTCGACGCATGCCCAAACAACGTATTAGAACTCGTAAACGGTGTTTCACAGGTTAAACACCCAGAGAAATGCGAAGAATGCGGTTTATGCGAAGCCGTATGCACTCAAGGAGCAATTAAGCTGGAGTAATCCTTTCTCCATCTTTTCTTTCTATAATAAGTTTCGCCCATGAAATTTTTCGGTTCGTTGAAAACCAAAAGTTTAAAAGTTTCTCTACGTTGCTTTAAAAATTCAAAGCGGTGTAACGTATGGAAGTGCTAAGCCACGACATAGTTATTGTTGGGGCTGGTTTGGCCGGCTTGAGGGCAGCTATTGCCGCCAGCGAAGTCAGCGACAAACTTGATGTGGCTGTTATCTCTAAGGTCTATCCGGTGCGTTCGCATTCCGTCTGCGCTGAAGGTGGAACAAACGCTGTTTTGAGGGAAAAGGAAGGCGACTCCTACGACCTTCACGCTTGGGACACCATTAAGGGGTCAGACTTTCTAGCAGACCAAGACGTTGTAGAGTTCTTTGTGAAACAGGCTCCCGAGGAAATCATTAAACTGGAACATTGGGGACTTCCATGGAGCCGAGACGCCAACGGCAGAATCAACCAACGTTCAGGCGGCGGCCAAAGCTTTCCAAGGGTTTGCTTCGCAGCGGATGTGACAGGCCTGCAGGAAATGCACACCTTGTACGCGAAGGCTTCAACCTATGACAACGTGACTTTTTACAACGAATGGTTTGCCACCTCCATCATAACCGAGGACAACCGTGCAGCAGGGTTGACGGTGATAGATTTAAAGACGGGTGAAATGCACTGTATGAAAGCAAAAGCCGTTATTATGGCCACGGGCGGGTACGCCCGCATATACGAGTTTACAACTTTTTCGCACACGGCGACAGGCGACGGCGTTGCCATGGCATACAGAGCCGGCGTCCCATTAAAGGACATGGAATTCGTTCAATTTCACCCAACGGCCCTTGTCCCCCAAGGAATATTGATAACAGAGTCTGCAAGGGGGGAGGGGGGACACTTAATAAACGCAAAGGGCGAACGCTTCATGAAAAACTATGCGCCGGACAAAATGGAGCTGGCGCCAAGAGACGTTGTTGCCAGAGCGGAGACAAAAGAGATTGAAGAAGGCAGGGCTTTTGTTGGTCCTCACGGCCCGTACATAGGCTTAGATCTTAGACATTTAGGCGAGGCTAGAATCAGCGAAAGGCTACCTTTAATTCGGGATATTGCCAGAAAACTCGGCGGGGTAGACCCCGTAAAAGAGCCGATTCCCGTTAAACCCGCTGCCCACTACACGATGGGCGGCATACATGTAAACATAAAAACGGAAACTTCACTGGCGGGTCTTTACGCTGCTGGAGAATGCTCATGCCTAAGCGTGCACGGGGCGAATAGACTTGGCGGAAACTCCACGACAGACTGCCTAGTCTTCGGCCGTGTAGCAGGCGAAGAAGCTGCAAAATACGCGTTAAAAAACGGTTTTAAGAATATACCTCAGCAAAAAGTTCTAGAAGAGGAGAAAAGAGTTTATGATGGGATTTTTGGAAGCGAAGGAGGCGAAAAAGTTTCAGCAATCAGAGACGCTTTAAGAAAGACGATGAATCAGCATGTTTGGATTTTCAGAACAGAGGAAGGCCTTAAAACGGCTCTTAAAGAGATAAGACAGTTGAAGGAGAAGTTTAAAAACATAAAAGTTGAAGATAAAGGTAAAACGTTTAACACCCAGCTTGTGGAAGCCTTACAGCTTGATTTTATGTTGGAATTAGCCGAAGTTACAGTTGTATGCGCATTGGCGAGAACGGAGTCCCGTGGCGCCCACGCTAGGCTTGATTATCCAGAAAGGGATGACGAGAGATGGCTTGTTCACACTTTGGCATACCGAACCGTGGACGGGCCGAAGCTAAGCTATATTCCAGTGACGATCACGAAGTGGCAGCCCACAGCCAGAAAATATTAGGGAGGTGCATGCATCATGGTTGGTGAAGCCGTAAAGGTTGTTGAGTTCCGGATTCGCCGATACGACCCAGAATCCAAGAAAAGTTACTTCTCCACTTATAGGGTGCCTGTTCTCCGTGGAACAACAATCCTTGACGCGTTCAATTATATTAAGGATAATTTGGATGGAACGCTTACTTTTAGGCACTCTTGTAGAATGGGGATTTGCGGAAGCTGCGCCGTAAACGTCAACGGCAAACCCATGCTGGCATGCTACACGCAAGTGTTAGATCTTAACGCTGACGTTATCACCATTGAGCCGCTGTCAAACCTTCCAGTAATAAAAGACTTAGTTGTGGACGTCCAACCCTTCTTCCAAAACTTCAAGAAAATCAAAACAGTACTTGTTAAACCGGTGGAAACCCTTGAAAAACCTGAAGAATTCATTCAGCATCCAGAAGACCTTAAAAAGTACTGGGATTTGACGCTTTGCACTAAATGTTCAATTTGCTATTCTGCTTGCCCAGCCGCCATAGATGAAAGGTTTCTCGGACCTTCAGCTCTAAACACCAACTACAGGTTTATCGCCGACTCGCGGGACGAAGGGTTTGATGAAAGGCTTAAGGCTGTAGCTAACAATGTTTGGCTTTGCACTTCATGCAACTCATGCACGCTTTTCTGTCCAAAACTTGTAAACTGTGCAAACTCTGTGGTGGAAAACCGCAGCTTGTTGGTGGAAACAGGCGTCATCCCAAGAACCGTCAAAGACGTGTTGGAAAGCGTCATAAAATACCATAACCCCATGGGAACCCACCAGAGCAAGCGGATGGGTTGGGCTGAAGGCTTAAATGTTAAGGCTTACCCAAACGTGGCGAAGGCTGACGTGCTCTTCTTCGTTTGTTGCTCAACAGCCTACGACATACGAAACCGAGAAATCGCCAGAGCCATGGCAACCTTACTGAACAATCTGGGCGTTGACTATGCCACTTTAGGCGCGGAGGAATGGTGTTGTGGAGACCACATTCTCCGCATGGGCGAGAAAGGCTTGTTTGAAATGCTTGCAGAACACAATGTTGAGATGTTCCAAAAGTTTAACGCAGACCGCATTGTAACCGTTTCACCCCACTGTTATAACACATTCAAAAACGACAAGCCCTACAAGGATTTAGGCTTAAACGTTCAGCACTACACGCAGTTTTTGGCTGAAGCCATAGACAAAGGCAAACTTAAACCCTCAAAGCCCTATCCAAAACGGGTTGCCTACCATGATCCATGCTTCCTGGGCAAACGAAACCAGATCTTTGAAGAACCTAGACGCATACTTCAATTCATAAGCGGCTTAGAACTTATAGAAATGAAACGCACAAGAGAAGCCAGCTTCTGCTGCGGAGGCGGAGCTGGAAGAGTCTGGACAGAAGAAGCCGAACCGGAGAAAAGGCCGTGCATAAACCGGGTTAAAGAAGCCCTAGAACTCGGCGCAGAAATAATAGCTGTAGCATGTCCCTTCTGCGTTACAACCCTAGAAGACGCCACAAAAGTCTTGGAAGTGGAAGGCAAAATAGCCGTAAAAGACATCCTTGAAATCCTAAAAGAAACAATTTAACGCATGAAATCTTATCCACTTAAAGGGCACGATACCAAAACTTATTCGTGGCTGGAACCAAAGCAATATTTGGTGATTGAGTGAACAGACGACTGAAAAGTTTTCAGTCTCCTACAAAAGTTATATTCGGTATAGGTGCCTCCGAAGAGGTTGGCGAAGAAGCCAAAAAGCTTGGCGGGGAAAAAGCACTTCTCGTAACGTCGCCAACCCCCGTAAAGCTTGGGTTAGCGGGGAAGGCAAAAAACCTGCTGGAGAAGGAAAAGTTCAAGGTGGAAGTTTTCGACAAAGTGGAGCCGGAACCAACCTTAGAATTGGCAAACACCATCTCCAATATAGTCAGAGAAAAAGAATACGACATAATTGTAGGAGTTGGGGGCGGAAGCGCCCTTGACCTGGCTAAGGTCGCATCGATCATGGCGACAAACCCCGGCGACGTAAAAAACTATCTTGGAATTGGAAAAGTAGGTAAACCGGGACTGCCTAAAATTTTGATTCCAACAACGGCTGGAACTGGGTCGGAAGTCACCCAGGGCGCCGTTCTAACGTCAAAGGAGACCTTCGAAAAAGTTGGCATTATAAGCAAACATGTCTGGGCAGACGTAGCCCTAGTGGATCCATTAATGAGCATGAGCATGCCGCCAAGGCTTACAGCAATAACAGGTATAGATGCATTGAGCCACGCCGTTGAAGCATACATGTCCAAAAACAGAAGCGAAATATCTGACGCGTTGGCGTTACAAGCAATACTGTTAATAGTCAAAAATCTTCCCATAGCATTTAACGAGGGAAACAACCTCCAAGCCAGGTACAACATGGCGCTGGCAGCCTTGCTGGGCGGAATAGTGGTTGACCCTGTGAACGCGGGTGCATGTGCTGGACACGCCGCCGCGTACGCTTTTGCCGCAAAATATAAAGTTCCCCATGGGGTTTCGGTTGGCATAACATTGTCATATGTAATGGAGTATAATGTGTCGGTTTGTCTGGAGGAGTTTAAGAACATAGCGCAAACCTTCGGAGAAAAAGTGGACACTTTACCTCTTCCACAGGCAGCCGAAAAAGCCGTCATAAACGTTAGGAAACTTGTAGGTGAAACCTTAGGATTGCCCACCCGGTTAAGAGATGTAGGCGTGCCTTCAGATGCCATAGAAAGCCTTGCCGAAAACATGTTAAGAAACACTCGTCTAATGAATGCAAACCCAAAGGAAATCTCCAAAGAGGAGGCAATTGAACTTTTTAGAAAAATGTGGTAACAGAATTAAAGCTCAAGTCCTCAAAATTTTGCCTTTTTGCTGAAAATTTTGTGTTTTGAGTTCGCGGCTGTGCAACATGACTTTTCAATGTTTTGTATGTTGGAAGCCCGATAGATACCTTAATATATTAACTGCATAAAGTTATTTAATTCTCGTTGAAACGTGTTGGAGGAAAGTTAAGTTGTATGGCTATGCTGGCAGAATTCTCCACGTAGACTTGACAACTGGGAAAACCCGCACAGAGCCCCTTAACGAGGAATACGCCAGGAAATATATTGGCGGCATAGGCCTTGGAATGCGACTGTGGCTTGACTATTCAAAGGCGGGAGTTGACCCCTTCAGCCCAGAAAACCCGCTTGTATTGACAACTGGGCCAACATCCGGCACTGTTTGGCCCACTGGAGGAAACGGCCACGCCTTCGTGGCTAAGTCGCCGCAGAGCTACGGCATAGCTGAAGCCAAATCTCACGGCAGTTTTGGCACAGAGCTCAAGCGGGCCGGATACGACGGCGTCATTTTCCATGGAAGGGCTGAAAAACCAGTTTACGTGTGGATAGACGACGACTCTGTTCAAATTTTAGACGCCGCCCACCTGTGGGGTAAATCACCAGCAGAAACAGAAGACACCATTAAGGAGGAGCTCGGCGACTACTATATTCGTGTGGCCGCCATCGGGCCGGCTGGAGAAAAACTTGTGCGAATAGCATGCATAATAAACGAGAAGTCTAGGGCTGCCGGCAGATGCGGTCTCGGCGCCGTTATGGGCTCTAAAAATTTGAAGGCCATCGCAGTCCGCGGAACAAAAGACGTGATGGTGGCCAAGCCAGACGAGTTTCTAGAGTTTGTTAAAGAGTTCCACGAGAGGATGAAGGGGCCAGCTACAAAGAAGTACCGAACTTTGGGAACTCCGGAAAACGTTTTGGTGCACAACGCCTTGCACTGTATGCCAACCCGCAACTACAACAACGCGCATTTTGAGGGCGCCGAAAAAGTGAGCGGCGAGTACCTAAACGCGAGGTATGTGGCCAAAATCATTGGATGCAGCTCATGCGCCATGCGCTGTGAACACGTCTGCGTTGTTAACGAAGGCCCGTACAAGGGGGCCATGGCTAGGGTTGAATATGAGCCTTTGTGGGCTATGGGACCATACTGTGGAATTGACCGCCTCGACGCCATCATTAAGGGCTGCGAGCTTTGCAACTATTATGGCATTGACTCCATCAGCGCTGGTGTAATTGTTGGTTTTGCCATGGACTGTTTTGAAAGCGGCATTTTAACAGCCAAAGACATGGACGGCATTGAGGCGCGGTTCGGCAACCACGAGGCTATGGTGAAGCTTATCGAGAAAATTGGTAAACGTGAAGGTATCGGCGACGTTTTGGCTGAAGGCGTAAAGTTTGCCGCCGAAAAAATTGGCAAAGGTGCAGAAAAACTTGCCCAACATATTAAGGGTGTTGAGGTTACGGGCTATGATTTGCGGTGCTTGAAGACGGCGGCTTTGGGTTTTGCAGTGTCCTTCCGAGGCGCCGACCACAACAGGCATGGGGCCTACGCCTTCGACGTGAAAGGCAAGTTTAACAGGCTGACATATGAGAAGGGCAGGGCTAAAGCCGTCAAAGACATTGAAGACGTCTACACGATTATTGACTCGCTGATTATCTGCAAGTTCTCTAGGGGCACGTACTACAAGGAGTTTGAGGACTTAGCCAAACTCTACACGCTTGTAACTGGTTGGGAGACAACACCCGAGGAGATGAGGCTTAAGGGCGAACGCATAAACAACCTGGCAAGGGTTATCAACGTGCGGGAAGGCTTAAGCCGCAAAGACGACACGTTGCCATGGAAAGTTATGAACTTGCCAATTCCAGACGAGGGCCCATCCAAGGGCGCCTATGTAAGCCAGCAAGAACTTGACCTGATGTTGGACGACTACTACGAGGCGCGAGGCTGGACTAAAGAGGGTATACCAACGCCTGAAAAGCTCAAGCAGTTGGGCATGGACGACCTCATCCCCATTGTGGAGGCGAAAATCAAGAAGACCTAAAAGGGGAGGCATGTAGATGGTTAAAATTCATGAAAGAAAATTTGTTTCAGCCGACCCGGACAAGTGTGTTGGCTGCCAAGTCTGCGAATACATATGTGCATGGACTAAGGAGAAGGCTTTCAACCCTTTGAAGTCGCGGATAAGGGTTGTTAGGCTTAACCCGTTGGTTAACATTTCGATTACTTGCCGTCTCTGCGAAGACCCGCCGTGTGTTGCCGCTTGCCCACGCGACGCCTTGACGCAGTCTGAGGAAAACGGCACAATTCTTGTGGATGAGGATAAATGCAACGGCTGCGGATGGTGCATCGAAGCCTGCGACTACGGGGCGATTTCACTTCACCCAGACAAAAAAGTGGTTTTCGTCTGCGACCTTTGCAAGGACAAACCCGATGGACCCCAATGTGTCAAATGGTGTCCAGAAGAAGCCCTAGACCTCGTCACGGCGGACGTGCTAGCCCAAAAAGCCCGCATAACAGCCACAAAGAAACTTTTCCAAGAAGCCCTCAAAGTGGCGCCAACAACCTAAGCCACCCAACCCCCATTTTTATCTTAACTGCCGGAGCAATTTCACTCCGCCAGACAAGAGGAGGTGGTTTTCCAGCTATTTTATTCCCTCTTATAATCCATTCGCCCGTCCGTTTTTAATGTTGCAAGATTTTAGGCCTGTTGGTTCTGCCATTTTAGATTGGAATATTGGCGAAAGTATTAAATGGTTTAAAGCACTTTTCTACTTGGTGGATTTTGGTGACTGAAGTCAAAAGCGTCAAGATTAGCAGGGAACTATATGAAAGGCTTTGCGAGGCTGCTGGCGAGCTTCAAATCAAGTTAAAGCGTCCTGTCTCCTTGGATGAGGCCATGGAACACTTGTTGAAGGAGAGGAAACTGCGTGCCAGCGATTTCGCTGGAGCTTGGAATATGAGCGACGAGGAGGAAATCAAAATTTTCAATAATTTGAGGAGGTTGTGGAGGCATTGGGGTTTCCGAGGAGGGTAGTTCTCGACTCCTCTGTTATTGTGGGAGTTTTGCGAAACAAGAATGAGGATGTTCGGATTGTTCGCGAACTTGAGGCGAAGGCTAAGATTGCCACAACCACAATCAACGCTTTTGAAGTTTATTACGGAGCATTTAAATCTAGGGATTCTAAACGCAACCTTGTGGCCGTGAAGGGTTTTCTCTCCACTGTTGAGGTTTTAGCCTTTGATGAACATGCCGCTGAACTGGCTGGTCAAGTTTTGACAGAGCTTGAGGCTGAAGGGAGACGCGTCGATGTGCGTGATCTTTTTATTGGTTGCATTGCCGTGAGTAGAGGTTTCAGCGTTGTCACCCACAATAAGGAGCATTTTGAGCGTATACCTAAGCTTCACGTTGTTTTGCCGTCTGAAATTACGCAGAGTTAAGCACGCTAGACCTTTTGCTCAAAAAAGATAGAGGGGTAGTCAATTTTAGGCTTTGAAAAACTCCTAATTGACACCCTCGCCCTTTAAAAAATTGCTTGTTTATGGAAGGAGGGCTAACAAAAGATCAGCTATCTGCTTTTCCGCGGCTGCCACCTCTGGGGACAGCCTTTCTCCAAAATCTGTTTCTTTCGGCTCTATTAAGAGGAGGGCTATTCTCGCCTTCGTTGTATTGGCGAGGTATTCGCAGAAAACCCGCAGTGGCAGCATGTGGGTTGAAATTGCTGGAAAAACCCTCAAATGCTCCGGTTTAACGAAACGGTATTCGCCGGGCTTCAAACCCATAACAGCCGCATCTATAATTAAAACATGGGATGGCTTAAAGTCGATAATTTGCTGGAGAAAGCTTTCCGGAACTGTTTCACACTCGATTA
>CAZZMT010000048.1:0-13285 GCA_964655395.1 uncultured Candidatus Bathyarchaeia archaeon
GCCCACTTCTGGCAGCGTAGGCGTGGGCTCCAGCCTCAACAGCGCGGTGGTCGTTGCATGTGGCAAGTACAACGGCAATTATGCCGTTCATTATGCCCTTGTTGTGGGTGGCCGCTCTAAATGGATCAGCAGCAGCGAAAGCCCAAGCGTTCACAATGCCGTCTACAACTTCTTCGCCGCCAACAGCCTCCTTTGGCACGACGCACCATGCTCTGGCAAGACGTTTAACAGCCAAATTCGAAATTATCCGGAGATAAACGCGGCCGCCCGTTATCCGCTCAACCAGTGGGGCAACAGCTTCACACATAGTGTTAACGGCGTTGGCACCCATGGCATCTCGGCAGTCCACATGCAACTCCACAATAACCATCGACCCCTGCACAGTGTGAATAACCTTTGCGTCTAAGTCTTTGACGCCTCCGCCCACAGAAACCAGTACTGGATCTTGGTCATTTGCCTTCTTCAAAATCTCTTCCTTAGCCTCTAACACGCGAAGCCTAGCCGCATAAGGATCTTTAACGCCAACCACTTGCACCTGCCCAATCATGATTGGCGGAGTGCTGCTGGTGTGGAAGCCGCCGCCCTCCCGCACCATCTTAGCCGCATAACTAGCCGCCGCCACAACAGAAGGCTCCTCAATAGCCATAGGAATCAAATAGTCCCTACCATTAATCAGAAAGTTCACGGCTATTCCGAGAGGAATAGGAAAAGCCCCTACAACATTCTCGATCATCCGATCAGCCAAGTCTAAAGGCAAACCACCAGTATTCTGCAACAAAGCGCACTCCTCATCGGTCAAGCCAGCAAACTCCTTAACAAAAGCCAAACGCTCTTTGGGACTAAGCTTGTAGAAACCCGAAAACAACGAGGATTTGCTCATGCCGCCTGATCACTCCATGTTTGCCTACTCGACTGAAAGCATTATTTGGTGCTTTGCATTTAAACTTTGGTGGAAAACAAGTTTCTGAAATGCATTTCATCTGGTGATGTCGCTTAAAGTTGAAGCGTTGATTTTTAGTGTTATTTTCTTAAGAAGTTGTGCGTCTTCAGTTATTAATGTTAGGTTTTTCGCCATTGCATGGTAAGCGTAAGCTGCGTCGTAGAAAGTTATCTTCGTTTTGTTTGCAATTTCTAATATTTCCTCCTCGCTACAACCTATTTGCAAGACATCCATGACATCCAAAACCCGCTTAACAATTTTCGCAAGGCTTTTAATCTCCGCACTGGTGGCTTTTCCTTCAAAGGCTAAACTTTTCCATAACACGTTTCCAAGCTCATACCTTGCCAGCTCTAACGTGCAGTTTCCAACAAGCACCTCAACCTTGTTTTCTTTTAAGGCTTTGAATATTGCGGAAGAGTCGAAAAGGTATTTCATCTGCGTATTCTATCCTCCCTTATGCCCTTAGCAACTTCTTCAATGCTTACCTTGTCGAGAACAGGTTTAAGCCGTTCAATCTCCTCTTTAAGCCTTTCAGCTTCCCTTCTCCTGACTTCGTCTTCTAGAGCCTTCCTTAACAGTTTAGAGGGTTTAATTTTCAACTCTTTCATTTTCTCCTTAAGCTCACGAGGGATTTTCGTGGAAACCGTTGTATACTTACTCAAATTCCCACCAAAAAGTAATACTAAAAAGACAGATAAAAAGTTTCCCCTTTTAGGCGCCCAAATTGACAATCTTCATACTTAATTCAGTTCAAAAGTGATGAAGTATAAGGTGTAGATTGTTCCATTAGGGATTTTTATTCTAAGATAAACATAAAGATGGGATTCCCCATCTTGAGACTCTTTGAGGTTTTCAACTTTCACGTATGCCGTTGAGAAGCTATTTAAAATGTAGAAGTTACCGCTTGCTTGTGTTATGACACCGTTTTCAATGACTATCTGCGTAACAAACGTGTTATTATCATGAAGTAGTACTGTCAAGTTTGATAATCGGCTAATGTTTTGATGATCATAAACTTCTAGCCTAATTTCATAATTTTCGGAAACATTGTTAACAATGCTGAGCGTGTAATTGTAGGTTTTATACTCCGTTGTTACGTCTATGATTATTTTTGCACTTGTGCAATTAGCATAAATTAAACTTACATTATCAAGACCCTCTTGAAGAATCACAGATGGTGCACTGCACCCAATATTTGATCCAACACTCATAAAATCATATACCTCTCCGAGGACACAGTTATGGGAATAGCAAGAAAAAACGAGCATGGCTATAACTAGCGAAAGACAGCATATCTTTTTTATCTTATATTGCCCATTCATTGATTTTGAACCACCAAATAATAAAAAGAGGAGGTGTTGGGGTTAGGCGACTGGCACCTTTATCTTCAGGTTAACTGTTACGCTATGGGACGCAGTTGCGGTAGCGTTCCATGTAATTTCCCACTGGAATCGCCATACATGGCCGCTGCTTATTGATAAATTAGGTACATCGCTTCCTTTTCCGCTATTTTTATCCCAGACGGTGACATTTTGTATCCAAGCTGAGGAGTTAAGATTATAGATTCTGACAATTATGGAATTTAAGTACTCAGTGCTTCCACTGACGGCGTCTATTAGTAAGTCAAAAGATACTTGACTTGCTCCGGTATTTTTGAGCCTCACTGGATCTGCGTATATTCGTGTACCATTTGGTGGACCTTTTAGACTAGTTAACGTCGCTGTCACTCCGTTAATTTGAGTCCCCGCTGAGCTGCCATCAGGGCCACTAAGCCAAGCTAACGCCATCCCTTGAACCCCGACATTCGCATTTAGGTACATGTAATCGTAAATTTGTGCGCTTACCGTGGCTATTAGCAGTGATGTTATCAGCAACGTTGTAAATTTTAGTATTTTTCTAATGTTTGTTTTCATTTTATGTTTTCACCTCCTTTTCGTTTTTTCCTTTCTTTTAGGGTTTCTGTCCAGATTTTTATGAGGACGTAGACGCTTAGGGCTAGGACTATGGCGCAGGCTATTGCTAGGGTTGTGGCGGATGCGATGAAGGCTGCCTCTCCCCACGAGGGCTTGTAGGCGGCGTAGGCGGCTGCTATGGTGATTGTTGCGCTTGCGCCCAGGGCTATGTACCACCATCGGGGTTTGAAGAATACGTAGGTGCCCAGCCCCACTACGAGGGTGTCGAAGGCTACTATGCCCACGAAGGTGGCTTCCCAGCCCATTTGAGGCAACATAACGAGCGGGTGAACCGCCACCTCCGCATAGTTGGATAAGAAGAAAACCGTCAATGTCAGCGATGGAACTGTGACGGCTGCCATGAAGATTCTCGCATAGTCCATGAGCCTCTTGATTACGCCTAGATAAACGTTTAAGGCTACAATGTTGGTTAGGGCTACCGCCAAATATAGGAGGCTATACCAGAAGCGCATGTACTCACCGAAAGAAGCCATGAATTCGCGGCTTACAATGAGGTGGCCGAAGCCAGCTAGGGCTGCCAGCTGGTAGACATAGGGCAACTGCCATGGAAAATGGCGGTCCAAGAGGCATGTCAAGAGGCTCATAGCTAGAAATAGGTCTATGCCTACCAATACGAAGAACTCTGGTTGTAGTGGGGAGGGCATGCCCTTTTTCCGCCATCCGATGGGTCTGGTTTCTTTTTATTTAAGTCATGCGAGTTCGGAATCTGTATCCGAACTCAATAGTATAAGTTTGCAGAATAGAAAATAAATCTTGTGTAGTAATACTTAATACAAACATCCCCCAAAAACTACCGCGTGGGAAGCGCCACCGCCGGAACATTAAAACGCCGTTGAATGTGCCTAGCCAAAGTTTTGGCATAGCCGATACGGAAGTTGTCAGTAATAACAAATTTTGGCTTTGAGCGCCTCACATACTCCATTAAGCCGTCAAAGTCCGAGTGGTCGCTGAGAGCTATAACGTACTCTTTGTCGGCGATTTCGCGGCATGGCATGTCAAACTCCCAGCCACTCACATAAACACAGAAACATCCCCGTCCAACCTTGCCCCGCGAACCCATATGATAAAAAGCCACGCAAGGCTGGTTCTTTTCAAGCATGCCGCGAAAATCCTTCTCCTCAAGCCTATGCACACGTCCAATATGCATTCCATGCCTTTCACAGATCTTCGACACTTGGAAAACCCTTTCAGGAGCAAGAAATGGAACGTTCAAGCCAGCCTCGTGTAGGATCTGCATAACCTCTTGAAGTTTGCCATGGTAGCCAAAAACATAAACCGGGCCATGTTTTAGGCCTTCCTCCACTATGGAAACAAGCATCTCTTTAATGTCTCGGTTGAAAGGCCTCCTACACGACGGGCTGCCATATGTGGCTTCTATTACGAGAATGTCTGCATCCAGTACCGGTGTTCCTTCAAGCCTAAAATCCCCCGTATAAACGATCCTTGTGCCTTCAGCGTCCTCAACAAGCACTTGAGCCGCGCCCAAAATGTGATCCGCCGGGAAAAGAGTTATGCTTTCCTCGCCGTAACGCATGGATTTACCATAGTCCAATGTTTCCACGTATCCGCCCATTAGGAAGAGGGGGCTTCGCATAACATCAATCAAGTCTTTCGTGGCTTTGGTCATCAAAACCTTCTCGCATGTGCGGAGGCTCTGCTGCAAACCAATCATATGATCCGCATGCGCGTGGGTAACAACCCTAAGTGGTTTTGTTTCGTCATGAGCATCGCATGCCACACTCTTGCCGAGAATCACAGCGCCCCTGTCAGTTATTGTTGCTTTAGTGGACAAACCTGAAACCAGCCGGCAGCGTACTCCTATTGGGTTGTTTTTGGCGCCAGCCAATCAATAAGCTGTCTTGGATTGTTGCATTTAATCTGCACTTTTATTGGGCCTAGGGGTGACTCTGCAACTGCCTTAGAAAAAGACACATGTCCGGCATAGGCCACTTGCTTGTTCAAATAGAACGTTATGGTGTTTTCGCTTAATCCCTCAAATAGGACGCCTCGGGCTGCATCGCGGATGCGTTCCCTTCGCAATAAGTTGTAAAGCTTTGTTAGGGCTTCGAAACCCTTTGTTTCGGCTGTTAGCAAGCTTCCCCTCGTCAGCGGCTTTATTTGGGTTGGAATGTTGCCGAACATGTTTTCCACAGCCCTTTTCACTTTATCCTCAGACTCGGTTGGGTTTATTTCCACTTCCACGTAAACTTCTACCTCATCCATTTCGCCTCAATCCTCCTCAAAACCTCAGCCGCCTTTTTCTTAGCGGTGCTTAAGCTTTCCTCGTTAACTATCATGTACTCGGCTAGGGCTATGGCGTTTCCAAGTCCCACGCTGAGTTCCCGCATGTCCCGCTCGTGGAAAACTTCCCAGCTTTTGGGGTCGTCGCTCCTCCGTCTATGAAAAAGCCGCCTAAAGCGTGTTTCTGGCGAGGCATGCACGGCTACAAGCACGAATCGTGGGAAATGCTGCCTAAACTCCTCAACCTCTGCAAGGCTTCTAACGCCATCAACGATAACTTTGCCTTCAGCCATCCCAGCTATTTTGGGGACACACCTTTTGGCTATGACGGTTTCACCCTCCATGCGCCTTAGCTCCAACATAAGACGGCCAAGGTTTTCGGGCGTAGGTTCTAAACCCCGTTTTTTGGCTTCTTCTCGCACTTCGTCGCCCATAACAACAACGCCATAGCCGTGAGTTTTCGCCACGTTAACCACAACGGATTTTCCAGCACCAGGCATTCCGGCTAAACCAACAACAAGCTTCTCGCTGACCAATCAAAGCCCTTCTCGCCATTTTATAATAGCAATGCGTCTCAAGCAGTTAAAAGCATTTATGCGAGTTGTCTGCTTAAGAGATGTGCGAAGGAATGATGGATGCCGGAAACAATAAGAAGCTTCATAGCCTTCGACATTGAAGACACCAGCGTTTTAGAAAACATCACGAAAATGCAGAAGATTTTGGCTGGAACAGGCGCGGATTTAAAGTTTGTCGAGCCGCAAAACATTCACATAACCTTGCGTTTCCTGGGCAACATAACGCCAGCCATGGTGGATCGGATTTACGAAGGAATGTGCAAAGTTCAGTTTGTTCCCTTCACTGTTAAAATTCAGGGTTTAGGTGCTTTTCCAAACAACCGGAACCCACGGGTTGTTTGGGCTGGGATTAGGGAGGGTTCCGTCCAGCTTCGAGGAATCTTCGAACAATTGGAGCCTTTCCTCCGAAGTTTGGGCTTCGCTCCAGACTTGAAGGGGTTTAGCCCCCACTTGACGATTGCCCGTGTAAGGTCTGGACGCAACAAAGCGCAGCTTGCCAAGTGCTTGACGGAAAATGTAAACTTCGAGTTTGGCGTTGTCAAAGCCAACTGCTTAAGGCTTAAGAGAAGCGACTTAACGCCAAAAGGCCCCATCTACACAACGCTTAGGGAGTACTGTCCAAAAGGCTGAAAAAGGGCTGAACTTGATGCCAGTGCAAGAAACGTTGGAAATTGTTTGCAAAACGGTTCTGGAGAAGATAACTCCTAAACTGGAGGAACGCGAAAAAATAGAGCGCTTAGCAAAAACGCTGGAGAAGAAGGTTGCAGAAGCGGCGGAATACTTCGGTGTTAAAGCAACGGTGCGCCTTGAGGGTTCTGTGGCTAAGGACACGTGGCTAAGCGGAGAACCCGACATAGACATTTTCATGCGCTTGCCCCCGAGTATACCGCGCTTCGCCCTCGGCGAGGTTGCCCTAAAAATAGCTAGGAAAGCCACGGAAGGAGCAAAACAAGTGGAGAGGTTTGCGGAACACCCATATCTCGAGGCTTTTGTGGAAGGTGTCCGCGTCAACATTGTGCCATGCTATGAGACTAAGCGTGGAGAATGGCTAAGCGCCACAGACCGCACACCCTATCACACGGACTATGTGAAAAAATGTTTGAGGCCTCAAATGCGGGGCGAAGTCCGCCTATTGAAGAAGTTTATGAAGGGCATAGGCGTTTACGGTGCAGAAATCAAAATCGGCGGGTTTAGCGGATACCTATGCGAACTCCTCATCATCCATTATGGCTCTTTCGTGAATGTTTTGAGAGCTTTCGCACAACATAAACAGCGAATGGTCATAGACATAGAAAACCATTACAAGGGCAGAGAAGACGAACTACAACTGCTGTTCAACGAGCCTCTAGTGATCGTTGACCCAGTTGACATGGGGCGGAACGTGGCTTCAGCTGTGCAACCCCAAAAGCTATACACTTTTGTGGCAGCATCCCGCGCCTTCTTTAAAAACCCAAGCCTAAAATTCTTCTATCCGCCGGAAACAAAACCATTAGCGGTTAAAAAGCTTGAGGAAACTCTACAGAACCGTGGCTCCGCACTTATTTTCGTAGTTTTTGGCAGAGTAGATGCGGTTCCAGACGTTTTATGGGGGCAACTCTACAAGTCCCAACGTTCGCTAGCCAATCTTCTAGAAACAAACGATTTCGTGATATTGCGGCATACAGTTTGGAGTGACGAGGAAAACCTAAACGCCTTCATATTTGAGCTTGAAAGCCGCATCCTTCCGCCAGTCAAACGGCATCTTGGGCCTCCGCTGGAGAAAAACGGGGACTGTGAAAGGTTTTTGACTAAACATATAGCCAACCCAGAAACTGTTTCTGGACCGTACATTGAAGATGGGAGATGGGTTGTGGAAGTTAAGCGGAAACACGTGGACGCCATTTCACTTTTAAAAGAAAACCTTAAAGATGGTGGTAGGAAAGCTGGCATAGCCAAAGAAATCGCCAAAACTCTCAATAAGGGCTTCAAAATCCTTGTAAACGGAGAAATCGCCGAAGTCTACACCGAAAACACTGAGTTTGCAAAGTTCCTGACAGATTTTCTTTCCGGAAAGCCTAAATGGCTAGATAAAACCGTAAAAGAGGGCTAAAGCCAGAAAAACGCCTAAAACCCAACAGTAAAAGGCGAAAAAGTGGAATTTTCCTTTCGCCAACACCCTCCAAAGCAGTTTTAAAGCCGTGTAGCCAACCACCAAAGCCACAGCAGCTCCAGCAACAACTTCAACCAAACCAACGTTTGAAGCGGCCAACTCGCCGAACTCCGTGTACACAGTCCAAGCCAAGGCTCCAGTCACTGCCGGCATGGATAGGAGGAAGGAGAACTTGAAGGCTTGCTTCCGCCTAATCCCAAGCAAGAGTGCAGCAGCAATGGTTAGCCCACTTCTCGAAAGCCCGGGGACAACAGCTAATCCTTGGGCAACGCCCACCAGCAAAGCTTCTTTAAAACCGATTTTATCAGTTTTTTCCCTTCCAAATTTTGCCACATAAAGCACAAAGCCGCAAATTATAAAGGCTAGGGCTATGGTTGAAAGGCTTTGCAAAGCACTTTCAAAAAACACGTCTAACAACAGCCCAATAATGACTGTGGGGATGACTCCAACAACTATGAGGGGAATAAGCCATCCATAATCCGTCTTAAAATCCAAACGGGCAAACGCTGCAAAAACTTCCTTAATATCGCTTCTGAAAAAGATTAGAATAACTGCCAACGTTCCCATGTGCAAGGCGACATCAAAAACTAATGGAACAGGTAGCCCCAAAAGCCTTTCGGCAACTTTTAAGTGTCCAGTGCTGGAAATGGGAAGCCACTCCGTTAAGCCCTGAATAATGCCGAGAATCACTGTTTTTATTAGCTGTTCCAAACTACTGCCACTTAAAATGAAAGTTGATTCTCAACCGCCATATTAAAGCTTGCGACGCTTCACCTAAAAGAAAGGCTCGAAAACCTCTACTTCAACGTCGTCTATGTAGTAGGTCAGGTAGGTTTCCCAGCGCACCGAAATCCCTTCCTTGCCTCTATTTTCTGTTCTATCCAAACGGTTCCATCATCTTGCCGCCCATCTATAAATAACTCAAGAGAATAGTTTCCAGAACATGAAACCTTTGGATGATTACCTAGACGACTATCTCCAGCTGATACAACAGAACAATCTATATGCATACTCTGGAGGGGCTGGAGCATAAACGTCAGCATTGGCAACATAGACTGGCATTTTTGGTGGACAAGCGACTTTCCAAATAACAGTACAAAGTGTCAACTGTGGATAAACGTTGTAAAGAATCTGGTGAATATAACAAGGAAGTATCCAAACGTTAAGTATTATTTGGTTTATTATCCGTCTAGATGGTGGTATGGCAGCGGTCAATATAAAGAAGCCAACCTCCAAAACAGTACAGGTTACATTTATTGGATGCAAAAAGGTTGTAGACGCTATAAGGGAGCTAGATAACAAGAGGCCTATTCTGCTGGTTTCAGATGGAATAGAGATGGAGTTGAACAATTGGGAAATATTGCCCTACAACATAGAAGGCATAAATAGTTACGGCTTTACTTATTTCAGCAGGACACTCAACGAGCTCAACAAAACAGCGTTAAAACAGTACGCCAACTTTTACAGAAAAAACATCCACCCACCTTAAAGGCAAAGGGAAACCCTTCTTAGCCGAGTGGGGCTGGCATACAAAAGGGGCTTCTGGCCCGTATGGCGGATGTGAATCGGAAAAGCGAAAATGCGAACGAATAAAAGAAACCTTGAAGGCTATATGTGAAATACAGATGGCTGAAGACCCAGCATCGATGCCTCATTCATACTTCGCAATCCAAGACTTTGGACCAGAAAACGTGGATTGGGGCTTAGCCTATTACAACCAAACCCTAAAACCAAGTGGCGAAGCTTTGAAGAAAATGTTAAACTGAGAGTCAAACTTGATAAAAAGGGAATTTAAAAACATCGTTAGACTTTAACCAGCAGCTAGTACCTTCGCCTTTGATTTCTTCTCTTCATCCAACACTCTCGGCAGTAAACTGGTCTGCTTGGGTCTGGAACGAAGGGAACCTCGCATTCCGCGCCACAGTTAGAACAGACTGCCTTGTGCATTTCTTTACCAGACATTTCGCTATTTCACTCCTTTACTCTTTTATTTTGTGCAAAAACCGCCTTCGAAAGCAGTTTTTACACGCCGCCAACTAAAGTTGAAAGCCACATATAAAAGTTTCCAAAACCCTAAAGTTTTAGCGGATATGTGAGGTTTATATAATATGTTTAGTTTGACTAAAGATTTCATGTTCATAACTTTTAATGCCGACCCTTTCATGAAAAATATGAGAAGCTTGAGAGGGCATAGGTCATGAAGGTTTTGGTGCAGGAGGACGCCCAAAGAATAGCCGTTGAATTTCTAAAAAGGAGGAAGAAAACTGAGAAAATTGACATAGCATCCGTTGAACAGAGGGATGGCTGCTGGGTTGTTAGGGGAACATGCCCAATAGACCTTGAGGGGCACCCGTGGGCTGAACGTTTCGAGGTTGTTATAGACGCTAAGGGAAAAATTAAGTCCACCGACTTTTCACTTCTATAACAGTTCTATTTTTATTTTACATTTTATTGAAGGAGTTTTCAAAACTTATTTAAGGTACGGGCTTTTAAGAATCTCATGGAGAGGTGCATTCCTTGTTTAGCAAGATTCTCGTTCCATTGGATGGCTCCGAACATTCCATGAGGGCCTTAAATATGGCCATGCAATTGGCTAAAAAGTTTAACAGCAAAATCACACTGATCCACGTCTACTCGGTCAGCGTTAGACCAATTGTTGTGCCAGAACCCGCGACGTTCACCCCCAGTGTTCCAATTATGGCTCCCGCTGAATATTCAAGAGTTGCTGAGGCCGTCAGAAATGCGGGCGTAAAGATATTGGCTGAAGGTGCGGAAAAAGCAAAGGCTGAGGGCATTGAAGTAGACACCATTCTTAGGGAGGGACACGCGGTTCAGGAGATTGTGAGAACAGCCCGTGAAGGCAATTTTGACCTAATCGTTATGGGTGCTAGAGGGTTAAGCCGCATAAAAGAGATTATTCTGGGAAGCGTCAGCGACGGTGTTATACGAAACGCCCCGTGTCCTGTCCTTGTGACAAAATAGGAGTTTGAAGGGTTTGAGGGGCTTTTACCAAAAAGTTTATTTTTAAGTCCTAGCCGGATTCTCTCACCAATCGGGAGGCAAGCCGACCCAGAAATGTGTATGGATAAGATGGTTCAAGGGTTCGCGGTGGCTTCAGCAGGAGGAATAATGCATGCTGAAGTCATCCCGCGCGCTCATGCTTGCCTTAGCTTTAAGTACCTTATACTCTTTAGGAGTCGGCTTGCTAGGCCCTATCTATCCGATATTTGTTATTAACCGGTTCTCCGCCACAGTTGTGGATGTGGGGCTTCTCTACGCGCTTTTCTGCGGAGTTGCAGCCGTATTCAAAGTGATCGCCGGAAGGCTTGCCGATATTTATGGTAAGGAACGCGTTTTCTTCGCCGGAGTCATGATGGGTGCACTGTGTTCTTTGGGCTATATTTACGTGCCAAACATAACTAGTCTGTACTTAATCGAGTTTATTTTCGGAATTTCCTATGCGCTTCAACGCCCATCCATACTGGCCTTGATGGTTGACCTAGGCCAGAAAAAGAAAAGCGGCACAATTCTAGGAATGTTCGAATCCATATACGACATCACAGAGGCTGTGGCGGCGCTCCTTTCCACAGTGATAATCACAAAAGTGGGGTTTGAAACCCTATTCTTTATATGCTCTGGATGCCAAGCCACAACAGGTATTTTCGTGTTGAAATGCAAACGTTAAAGTTAATATGAAGAGAGTCTTAAGCTTAAATGGTTGAAGAAGCGCGAAGCCCGGTGGTGTAGCGGTCAAGCATGGGGGCCTCTGGAGCCCCTGACGGGAGTTCGAATCTCCCCCGGGCTATCATTTAGGTTTAAAGTGTTAAGGTCTTGTTCCCAACGTCACCATAACGGTCATTGTTTGGTTTTCTCTTGCTATGGTTACTTCTATTGTCTGGCCTGGAAGCGTGTTTTCTTCAAGATATGTTGAAAGTGCGTCTAAACCTGTTATCTTTGTCCCGTTTATGGCTATTATAATGTCGCCGCCGATCGTCACATATTTTCCAGCGATTAAAACGTTCTTTGTTCCGCCTCTTAACCCGGCGTTGGCTGCTGGTCCTCCGCTTACAACATGGGTTATTAGCCATCCATATGTGACGTTGACTCCCATTGCTTGTGCTATTTCGTAGGTCATGTCTATGCCTACGGCGCCAAGCCATGGATGCTTATTGTAGTAGCCCACTGTTACAAGCGAGGCGATTTCCCTGAGAATCGTGTTTGATGGAATTGCAAACCCCAGTCCTTGAGAATCGCTTACAATAGCTGTTGTTATGCCCACCACTTGTCCTTGAAGGTTTAGGAGGGGCCCTCCAGAGTTTCCAGGATTTAGGGGAGCGGTTGTTTGTATGACGTTGGCTATTGGGTATCCGCCCGTCTCCTCCTCGGTTATTGTTCTGCCGAGGGCGCTGACTATGCCAATGCTCATGGAACCTGCTAACCCATATGGGTTGCCCACAGCCACAACGATGTCGCCAACTTTTAATGTTGACGAACTTACAACTTCTAAGGGTTTAAACTCATATGAAGGGGCGTTTACTGAAAGCACAGCCAAGTCTACGTAAGGGTCTGAACCGAGAACAGTTGCTGCGTACCCATTTCCGTTAATGAATGTAACAGTCAAGTTGACTGCGCCTTCAATCACATGATAGTTTGTAATCACAACCATCTGCCCTGAGAAATTGTAAACGAACCCTGAACCCTGCACTTGTGTGTAGTATGGACGATGGAAAACGACATACTGCACTATTACTCCACGAATTATGACAACGGAATCCTTCACCTTTTCATACAAATCTGAAAGCGAGATGTTTCCGCCGAGAATGTACGTATTGTTTACAATGGTTTGTGTAGTTTGGAGATTCGAAGTTTGCTGTTTAAGAGTTAACAGTTCGTTTTCCAAATCTTTGATTCTCTCCGACATTGGTAAACTACCCAGCAAATAACCCGCTAACCCTCCTGCAACTAAACTTATCGCGACTGCCGCAATCAAGAGAATTGCCGAAGAACCTTTCACACCAAACTTTTGCGCATTCTCCACTGGTCTCACCTTCTCTTTTACAGTTTTCTACCACAGTGGGGACAGAAAGCGTGATCTACTTGAACCTCCCTGCCGCAAGCAGGACACACGAGTTTTTCCTTCGCCAGCAGCCCCATTTTCTCTTTTGCTAGAAGTTTTCCGTCGCTGAGGAAGAGCACTCTGCGCGCGTGTGATGCTATGGCGCCGTCGTGGGTAACCATCACAATGGTTGTTCCCTGTTCAGCATTCAGCTTACCTAAAAGCCTGACTATTTCATATTTTGTTTTAGCATCCAAGTTACCTGTAGGCTCGTCTGCCAAAATAATAGATGGGTTGTTTGCGAGAGCCCTTGCAATTGCAACTCTTTGCTGTTCTCCAGCACTTAGCCTA
>CAZZMT010000049.1:0-7370 GCA_964655395.1 uncultured Candidatus Bathyarchaeia archaeon
GCAATTTTAGCCACCCTACCCTCACAAAGCCCCAACGCCAGTAAATGATCTACAAAAGCCAATAGTAGACTAGAATGCTTCATCTGGGCAAGCCTACGTCTAGCACTCTCAAGCCTCTTCGGATATCCGTGAACGTCGATCATTTCAGAAGTCTCTAAACTTGAAGACTTAAAAATCCCCCTTATGGTTAGCGCACCAGAACTAGAGGTAATGGTGCGGCCGCCGGGATTTGAACCCGGGTCGTCAGCGTGGCAGGCTGATGTCCTAGACCAGGCTAGACTACGGCCGCAAGCCTCTGAATTCCGGTATCTTTTTATCATGGTTTTCCTAAAAAGCATTATGTTCCCATTTTTACTTGATTTGTCAATTTTATGCTTATTTTTTCTAACTGTTAAAATTGATGGCCTCCCTCTAGTTTTTACGGTGTAGCGAACTGTGGGAGAATGGGCTGTTTTCGCTTGTTATTTTCGCTATCCTCTCCCTCTATGGTTTTTATCGCCAAGTTTTTATTGCCTCACTTGCTTTTGTGTTTTCAATGTTTGGCAGGGACTTTTTTGTTGAACGTTATCGACGGCTGGGTTGGGAGTTTAGGGAAGTTACGCTTAGGCAGGCTATTAGAGTTAACTCCATGAATGTTAAGGGTTTTGATGTTGTTGGGCGTCTTAGGGATTTAGGGGTTGAGCTTGAGAAGGTTCCGTTTTTGCAAAACGGCTATTGGGTTATTCGTTCAGATTTTTCTGTCGGCGCCACTGTTGAATATCTTTTGGGCTACTATTCTATTCAAGAGGCGGCGGCCCAGATTCCGGCAACTCTTTTCACAGACTTGAAGGATAAGATTGTTTTAGACGCTTGTGCAGCTCCGGGCGGAAAAACTGTTCAGCTGGCGGATTTAATGGACAACACTGGTGTCATCGTTGCTTTGGATGTGAATAAGCGGAGGCTGGAAGCCTTAATGAACCAGTTGGAGCGTTGTCACGTGAAAAATACAGTTGTCTATCGGTTGGATGCTAGGCAAGCGTCGAAGCTTGGGTTGAAGTTTGATAGGATATTGCTGGACGTGCCGTGTTCTGGCAATTTCGCCACCGATAAGGACTGGTTTAGGCGGCGAACTTTCCGCGATGTGGAGCGAAACGCGAAACTGCAGAAGCAGATTTTGGCAGAAGCCGCTAAAGTTTTGAAGGATGACGGCGAAATGGTTTACGCCACTTGTTCCCTTGAACCTGAAGAAAACGAGTTAAACATCGACTGGGCCGTGAAAACTCTCGGCTTGGAAACTGTGGAAATAGACTGTTATGGCGGGGAGGCTCCCACAGAGGTTTTCGGCAAAAGATTGGACGAATCTGTTAGGCGTTGTAGGCGAATTTGGCCGGGAAAAACCCAGGGGTTTTTTGTTTGCAAGCTTAAAAAGCGGAGGTGAACCGTTTGGTTGAAAAAGATGTGGTTGAGAGTTTTGCAAGGCTTTTTGGCGTGGAACGCTTTTTGTATAAAGGATTCGTAGTTAAAAATGGCAACCGCTACTTTCTGCTCAATCAGAAACTAAAGAGTTTAACCAAAAAACGTGGGAGTTGGCTTTACGCTGGGACATATTTGGGGAAGGTTGAACGTGGCGGAGTTTTCCATCCAAGCTTTCCACTACTATTTATGATCGCTGAAAAAGCCAAAAACCGCATAGTCGTCAATGACAAGGCGGCTTGGCTTTTCATATGCGGCAGAGACGTTTTCAAAGATGGAATCCTAAAAATAGAGGGTTCCAGAAAAAAGGGCGATTACACTCTGGTTTTTAACAGACATGGTGAATGTTTAGGATACGGCGTGATTGCAAAAAATCTTGACAAGCTAGAGAACGGGTTAGCCGTAAAAAACCTCTTGGATATTGGAGACTTTTTGAGAAGAGAACGTCAAGCAGTTCAGGAAATTTGAAGTTTTAGTGTTTTGGCAAGTTCGCCGATTTTGACTGTTGTTTGTTCCTTTTTCCGCATATTCCTTAAGACGACTGCACCTTCTTTCAACTCTTTTTCTCCAACTATCACTACGTGGCTTATACCTCTCCTATCAGCGTCTTCTAAAGCCTTTGAAACTTTTCGCCCCATAACCTCAAGCTCAACCGGTATGTTTTCAGCCCTCAATATTTCAGCTATTTTCAAGGTTTCTGAGTTTAGGTTTTCGCTCACCGGTATAATCATAACAGGCCGTGTTTCCTCCACATTGATCTCGGCTTTTTGTTCTTGAAGGGCAAGCATCATTCTGTCTATTCCATGGGCAACCCCGACGGCGGGTGTGGGTTCTCCCCCAAACAATTCCACAAGCTTGTTGTATCTTCCGCCGCCGGCCAAGGCTATGTCAAGCTCTGGGACATAAACCTCAAAAATAATTCCCGTGTAATATTCTAGGCCTCTTGCAAAACCAGCATCGACAGTGATGTTCATTTTTTCGCCAGCTTCGGCAATCAAGCTGAGTATTTCGCCTAGATTTTTTACGGCTTCAACGGCTTCCGGGTAATCCTCTACAATTTTCCTCATTTTCTCCAAAACTTTGGCAGCGTCTTCTCCCTTTAAACCTACTAGGCTTTGAAGTGTTTGAATGCCTTTTTCAGATGCGCCGGCTTCCCGCACAATTTTTAGGGCTTCTTCATATAGTTTTTTGTCCATGCGTTGCATGGCTTGGTTTTGCACTTCTTCGGCTAATCCTTCTTGGCTTAGGATGCTTCTTAAAACGCCTACATGTCCAACTTTAAAAATTATGTTTTTCAATCCAACACTTTTCATGAAACGCTTTGTTAACAACAGTATTTCAGCGTCGGCTTCGGGCTTTTCGGAGCCCATCAACTCGAAATTTGACTGCCAAAACTCTCTGAAACGGCCTTTCTGCGGTTCGTCATAGCGGTAAAGACTTCCAACACAGAAAAGCCTTAACGGTTTGGGCTCATTTCGCAGCGTTGTCGCCACGAGTCTTGCCACGGAAGCGGTGAACTCTGGGCGAAGGGCAACTTTTCTTCCACCCAAATCTTCGAAGGCGTACATTCTCAATCGAACTTCCTCGCCAGCCTTTGCCGCCACAAGATCATAAGACTCCACAACGGGCGTTATTATCTCCTTATACCCATACAACTCGGCTGTTTTTCTGGCCTGCTTTTCAATAAAACGCATTATTCTTGCTTCTTCTGGTAAAAAGTCCCTCATGCCCCGAACAGGTTTAAAGGCGATCATGATTGTTTCACGCATTCGCCGTTTGTTATGGTAGGGTTAATTGTGAAACGGAGTAGTAAACTATTTCTCCCCGGCGGCTCATAGCTGCCACTATAAGCTCCTTTTTCAAGCTTTGACTCTGCCTAACTATTTGGGTGAGCTTTTCAAGGGTTATGGGCTTCCCTTCTTGGAGGGTTAAAATCAAATATTTCGCCGTGTCCTTTCCATAATCTCCCCTATCATAAACCCGAAAGTCAACGTTCATGCCGAAGCCTTCGCGGACCACGTATCCACGGCTTCGCAAGTCCCGGTAAACCATGTATTTAGCCCAAATGTTTTCGTCCCTTTCCTCTGCAAACTGCAAAAGCTCTTGGAAGCCGACTTTTCCGCCTTTTTCATCTTTAACCTCCAACAAGCCTCTATCCAAGAGGTGTAGAGTTTCACAGAAGTTTAGCAGCAACCCGCCGTTCTCATATATTCCATAACCTTTCGCTTTAAGCTCTTCAATTCTGCTTTTTGTTTTTACTCTTACACCTTTTTCCGTCAGGACCCCCTCTATTTTCGCTTCTTGGCGGGTTTGGCTTTCTTTGTTTTGGCTCATGGTTTCTCCGCCTTTCTGCTTAAACTTGAAAAGTCCTCCTTGTATAGAACGCCTTCCTCGCAAATTACCGCCGTTACGTATTTTATGGGTGTTATGTCGAAGGCTGGATTGAAAACCGCCACACTTTCGGGGGCTATCCTCTCTCTGCCCACGTAGAGAACCTCTTCTGGGCTTCTTTCTTCTATGGTTACTTGTTCTGATGTGCGGGTTAGGTCGAAGGTGGATTTTGGAGCCGCCACATAGAATGGTATGCCGTGTTCTTTAGCCAGAACCGCTATCTGATATGTTCCTATCTTGTTTATGACGGCGTCCCGCACTATTCTGTCGGCGCCAACAATAACCTTGTTCACCATTCGCCGGTACATCACATAGCCAACCATGGTGTCACTTATCAACGTGACTGGTATGCCGTCCCTTTTAAGCTCGTATGCCGTCAAGCGAGCGCCTTGAAGCTTCGGCCTTGTTTCGGTGGCGATAACGCTTATCTTTTTGCCCTGTTCAATTGCGGCTCTGACAACGCCTAGGGCTGTTCCATAATCGACAGTGGCTAGGGCCCCGGCATTACAATGGGTTAAAATGACGTCTCCGTTTTCCAAGAGTTGGGCGCCATGCCTACCGATGGCGCGGTTCGCCATAACATCTTCGTCAGCTATCCTTTTCGCCTCATTCACAACCATGGCGGCTAGTTCACGGGCGCCGCCCTCAAGCGTGTAAACTTTGCGCAGTATTCGGTCAACAGCCCAGAAAAGGTTAACCCCCGTAGGTCTTGTTTTTCGCAGTTTTTCAGCTGCCGCCTCCAACTCGCGGATTAAAGCTTCCCTATCCTTTGCCTTTGAATGGTGGGCGGTTAACGCTAAACCGTAGGCGGCAGCCGCCCCAATCAGTGGCGCCCCTCTGATTTTCATGGTTTTGATGGCTTCAGCCACCTCGTCGCATGTTTGAAGCTTCAAAAACTCTGTTTCATGGGGAAGTTTCAGCTGGTTAATTGTTATCACTGTTCCATCTTCTTGCCACTCTATTGTCCGCATTGGTTAGGCTTCCTCCGTTAACCGTTTAAGGCTGTTTAAGTATAAATTTTGTCAGCCCACTCTTTTATGGAGGGTTTTGTTTGAAGAGGGAAACAGTCCAAAAGCTTGTTGAAGCCCTTGGAAAGCCCTACTCTGAGGTTTTAGGCATAAACCTTGAAAGCGGACGGGAAGAGGAAATCTTCAAATGGTTTTTGGCTTCAATTCTTTTCGGCGCACCCATAACAGAAACTTCTGTCATAAAAACCTACAAGTGCTTTGAAAAATATGGCGTGCTCACTCCGGAAGCAATCCTTGCCACTGGCTGGGATGGACTTGTTAGGATTCTGGATGAAGGAAGCTACACCCGTTATGACTTTAAAACCGCTGACAAACTTCTCGAAGTTATGCGCAATCTTGTGAAAAAATATGGCGGCAGAATAACCGATCTCTATCGGAAAGCAGGCAGCCCCGAAGAGCTTGAAAATGCTTTGAAAAGTTTGGGGAAAGGCGTCGGCGACGTTACTGTGAGCATCTTCCTTAGGGAGCTTCGCGATGTCTGGAGAGATAAAGCCAAACCAAACCCTACAAGCCTTGTGGTTTTGGCGGCTGAAAACCTCGGCATCGTGAATGAGAAATCTCCAAAAAATGTTTTACAACAACTCGAAGAGTTTTGGGCTGAAAACATCGTTCCAAACAAGTCTTTTGTAAATTTTGAGACAGCGCTGCTTCGTTTGGGCAAGAATTACTGTAGGAAGGCTAAATGCCACGCGTGTCCAGTTAAAGTTGAATGCTTAACCTCTAAGGCTGCTTAATGTAGGTTACAACCTCTATTGGACAGTCTTCTGGCAGTTTCAATTTTTTCCTCCACTCGTCCCCGACAGCTATGAGGGAGAAAACTCCCGAAACCTCTGCTTTAGCTTTGCGCACAAGGTTCACAAGCGCCGCCTGTGTTTCGCCAGTCTTAATCATGTCGTCCACTATTAGGACGCTGTCCCGTTTTTTAATGGCATCTTTTGGAACGTAAAGCGTTATTGTAACACCTGAATCCTTAAGCGCAAAAGTTTCTTCAAGAAACTCTTTCACGCCGACCTCCTTGCTTCTCTTAGCTATAACGAGGTTTACGCCTAAAGCGTTCGCCACCATGGTTGCCAAAGGAATGCCGTCCACGGCCGCCGTAAACACTTTCGTTACGCGTTTTCCAGCAAAATTCGCCAAGGCATGGTTAGCCGCCTGCTGGAGAATGTTAAAATCTCCAATAATGTCGGTGTTATCAAAATAACCATTCTCGTCAAACTTTATCCTACTTCTAATCTCATTTTCCAAACCAACAAATTTGGACAAAACTTTCCAGGGCTGTTTGGCGCGAGCTGTGTTAGGCAAAACATGACCCTTGGCGTATCTGCTTAAAACCGTTACGGGCAAACCCGTTTTAGCTGAAAGCTCACGGTACGTGATATTCTTCTTATATTTGGCGGTTCTAAGAAGCTCTATAGTCATTAAACGCAGTTTCAACTCTTCCGCATGAGTGCTCATCAGCCTCCCCCATTATACAAGGACCAGTTAAATTTGAAGCGCCTACACTTAGTTATTAAAATCCAAATTTATAATTTTCCGCTCAAAACCTTTCAACCACACAAAGTTTTCGAGTGAGGGCTTTACGGCGCTTTAGCCAAAATCACTTCAATCGTGTATTTTTGTCCGTTGCGGTAAACCATTAGATCAACTTTTTCGCCAGCTTCTCTTTTGTGAATTTCGCTTAACAGTTTTTCGATTCGCGTGATTGGCGCGTCGTCCATAGCCAATATTATGTCGCCAGGTGCAATACCAGCTTCGTCGGCGGGGCTTCCATTCACAACTCTCGTTACTAGGACGCCTTCAGCTACTGGGATGCCGTAGTAGTTGGCGATCTCCCTGGAAAGACTTAAGCCTATTATCCCAAGCCAAGGTCTTACATGGGTCCCTCTGGCGATTATGTCGTGGGCGCATTTCTTTGCCGAATTTATTGGGATAGCGAACCCTATCCCATGGGCGAAAGGAATAATCGCAGTGTTTATGGCAACAACCTTACCATTAATATCCACCAGTGGACCACCACTGTTTCCAGGGTTTATGGCGGCATCTGTCTGAACTAGGTTTTCTAAGAGCTCGTTTCGCGACTCTATGGTGCGGTTTAAGGCGCTTATAACGCCTGAAGTCACTGTTGGGCCTCCGGCCAAGCCGAAAGGGTTGCCTATAGCGTAAACGCGTTGGCCTATCCTAAGCTTGTCAGAATCTCCTAGCTCCGCATAAACCAAGTCTTTCTTGTCGATTTTGACGACGGCTATGTCGTGGATCACACATGTGCCCAGCAGCCGCCCGTTTAAGACTTCGCCGTTCCATAGAGTTACCGCAATGCGTTCTGCGCCTTGGACCACGTGGTTGTTGGTTATTACGTGGCCTTCGCTGTCAATAATTGTGCCGGAGCCCATGCCTTTAACTGGGAAAACTTGATAGAACATGCCTTGAACAAGCCTTACAGTGCTGATGTTCACAACGCTTTTGCTTACCTTCTCCAAGACATCTAAAACTCTAGATTCG
>CAZZMT010000050.1:0-9891 GCA_964655395.1 uncultured Candidatus Bathyarchaeia archaeon
CTTTGTTGTGGCAAATTCTTCAGCGATCCTCCTTATGGTGGAGGCCGGCACACTAGTTATGTTTTCAGCCCACTCGGGAGTGTAACCCTTCTCATTAAGATGTTTTTTAAACTCGTCAAAACCATAGCAATAATTTGCCACAAATTCTTTATCGTAAAGGTCCTCGTCAATCATAGTTTTAGCCATCGCCAACGCTAGCGCTCCATCCGTGCCCGGCCTTATTGGGATCCATTCATCTGCCTTTTCAGCTGTTTTTGAAAGGCGTGGATTAACAACCACGAGTTTAGCTCCCCTATCCCTGGCATCCATTAACCCTTGCAAGAAACCTACAATCCTAGGAGCCTCTAAAGGTTCTTTTCCCCACAACAAAATGTACTTTGCATTTTCATAATCTTCTATCGCCCAAAAAGTTCCAAAAAGGGTTATACAGGCGGTGTCAAACGTGGCGTCGCATGCTGCAGTATGATCATAAACGTTTGGAGAACCATAAAGAAGATATAGGAAGCTTCTGTAAAATGTAACGCATCCTTGCCCATGGTCTATTGAAACAACAGATTCAGGTCCATATTTTTCCTTTATTTCTTTAAGTTTTTCAGCTATTATGTTGAAAGCTTCATCCCACGTTATTCTTTTAAACTTGCCTTCGCCTCTTTCTCCAACCCTCACCATAGGATACTTTAATCGATCTGGATCATAAGCGAGCCATATACTGGCTAAACCCTTCACACATCTTTTGCCCCGCGTATTAGGGTTGTCCGGGTTACCTCTCGTGTACACAACTTTTCCATCCTTCACATAAACCTCTATTGGACACCTAAAAGGGCAAACGTGGCAGAAAGACCTAACCATTTTTGAACCTTTAAGCTTCTCAACAGTTTCCATTCCAACCCCTTGAGGAATGTAACATTAAGCTGGGAATATTTATTAATTGCTGGTTCTTGCTAAATTTTAAAATAAGTGGTTCTAGATGTCTTCGCAATACAGCAAAGAAAGCCTAACGAAAAAAATTGTTGAGGCCAGCGGTCAGAACGTTTTTTCATGCAACTTATGTGGTAAATGTACGGCGGGCTGTCCCGTCGCAGGGGTTATGGATATAAAACCCCATCAAGTCGTGAGATTAGTTCAGATAGAACCAAAAATCTTATTGAGTTCTAAGGCTATATGGCTTTGTGCATGTTGCCTCGCCTGTGTAACCCGCTGTCCGAAGCAAATAGATATCCCCAAGTTGATGGAGTCTCTGAGAACCATGATTCTGTCTAAAGGAGTCGACTTTCTTGAATACACGCAGGACTTGTTAACGTTGCTTCCAATACAGGCAATGGTCGCTGCTAAAGGCAGGTATACTTCGGTAAACTTGCCTGTGCGTCAAAGCGTCAGATTGGAGAAATATTTTACTCGTGAAAGGATAAAAGCCCCGATTAAAGGTGAAACTCATAATTGAAGGTTCTCTATTACCCTGGATGTCTTCCATACTCAAGGACTACTGGATTAAATTTGCCAATAAAGGCCATTGCAAAAGCCCTTAAATTGGATATCGTAGAGATTCCCGGAATCTGTTGTGGCGCCTTTTTTACAACAAATCCAGCTGACATGTATGGTGCAGTCCGCACACTTTTGGATGCGAGAAGGAAGGGAAATGAGCTTATGACAACGTGCGCCCTCTGTTACAACGTGCTTGCACAGACAAATTTCACGCTCAAAAAGGACCAAGATAAACGCGAACAGATCACTGCTTTTCTAGGTGAGGAATACAGTGGCGAAGTAGAAGTTCTCCATTTTCTCCAGTTTTTAAGAGACCGAGTAGGCTTTGATAAACTGAATGAACATGTAAAGGTAAGCCTCAACGGTTTAAAAATAGCCCCCTACTATGGCTGTCTGCTTCTTCGGCCTTACGAAGTTACAAAACTTGACAATCCAGAACACCCAACAATTTTCGAAGATTTTCTAATTAGCATAGGTTGCGAGCCGGTGGACTTTCCATACAAAACTGAATGTTGTGGGTCATATCTGGCCGCTGTATCCTTTGACGCTGTGATCGAACATTCCTATTCAATAATTAATTCAGCATTGACAAACGGTGCAGAAGCCATAGCCGTAGCCTGTCCCCTTTGCCATTTCAATCTCGACCAGATGCAAGAGAGAATTAGATTAAGGTATCAAGAGCTAAATGAAACACCTATACTCTACTATACCCAATTACTTGCAGTGGCTTTAGGGATTAAAGAGACGCTGGGCTTTGATCAGCATTTTGTTAATCCATACCGTTTACTAACGAAAGTGCTACCTAGTTGAGAAGAAAGAGCTTTAAGAGGTCATCCTGCTCTCAATCCAGAACCCAATAATTTTCAATGATGTCATCACTTCTAGACTGGGTCTTCACGCTATTAAATAAAATCTTATTTAAGCTTCAATTTGCGATTAATGCCCATCGACTTGAGTCTGGATTTTAGATTTTGAGACAAGTTCATATTCAAAGTTGGCAAGAAGAGAGTTTACAGCCATCCGTCGGACCTTAAGAAAATGAAGGGACCATGTTAATTTGTTTGAGACATGTATGGACGGTGACAATATAATTAGAGAATAAAAAATTTTGAGGTAATGTGTAGTTTTAATTTTTATCCTACAAGCGAGCCTAATTTTTAGTTGCTTATTTAATCAAAAGTATGCGTTCTCATCGAAAAACTTTAATTTTATTTAAGTAATTTTGAAAGAGGTCTCTACAATGATATTCTTGCCAAGATCAAAGCTTCCACCTAAGCTCTTGATAATCATTAAAAAGATTACTGAGAAGGACTATGAAATAACAACCGAGCCTAAACTTGAACCGATGATCTTCGCTACTTTTGTCATAACTTTTAAGCAATGTGCTAAAGGTTTTACGGTTAAACTCGCGGGTGGCAAACTTAATCTTTCAGGTGAGAATCCAAACTTCAACGCGATAGTTGAATGTATAAATCAGCAGTCACCTATACCTGTCGAACTCCAGATTGTTTAAGGAACAAATCACTATCTCTGTATAGTTTTTCGCCGTTCACCGAGGTAATGTTGTAAAGGCAGAATGGTATAAGTTTTCCGTTTTCTCTTAATTCATGAACGCAGCATTTTGAAAGCCTCTCTAGATCAACCGTCCAAGCGTCTTGGGCAAAGTGGCATCCAACGGAGAAAAAGCCTTCGGGCTTCAAATGTTCGAGCAAGAGTCTAAGAGACGTGCCCATCGATTGAGGTTTAAAGTTTTTGATGAAAGTTTTTGAAACGCCAAGTTCGTCAGCCACCGCTTTCAGAAACTTATCGAATTCAATAAATTCGTTTTTAAGCGAATAGTTATCTATCAACCGTTCCATGTCTACAAGCCTATTAATTGCGTATATTTCTTTGTCGTTGCGGTAATAGGCGTAGAGAAGCGATGAACATCTTGGATCTGGACATGGCACAGGCATGAAATCAACCGCTTTCACCCTTCCACCGCTTTGTTTTTCAATTTCGACTTGAACATCGCTTACAGTTATTCTATCCAACGGGTTGAATAGGTTGGGCAGGTATCTTCCAAGCGCGGCGAATGGTTGAAAGTTAACTCCTATGGCTTTCCTTGATAGTGCATATCTAATTATGTCCCATAACTGATGTTCATTAACGCCCTTCACAATAGTCACTGCCAAGGTTACGCTTAAACCTGCATTTAAACAGTTTTCGATGGCTTTTTCCTTAACCTTTGTTAGATCGCGACCTCTTAATATTTGGTGGATTTTTGGCGTGAAACCATCAAATTGCAAGTATACTCCGCTAATTTCAGCTTTTGCCAAATCTTTAACGAGACATGGATTTTTCGCAAGTTCTATACCATTTGTATCTAACTCGATTAGTTTGAAGCCTAAATCCCTGCATAACCCTACGATTTCAAGCAGGTCTTTTCTAACGGTAGGTTCCCCTCCAGAAAGCTGGATGGCGGTAGGTTTGCCCTCACACCTCAAAAGTTCTTTAAGCATCTCTTCAATGTCTTCAATCGTAGGGTTCCATGTTGGAACACTCTTTGAATCCGCAAGACATATAGGGCATATTAAGTTGCAAGCATTCGTAACCTCCAATATGGCTAGACATGTATGTTGTTTATGGGCTGGACATAAGCCACAATCAAAAGGACACCCTCTAACAGCGTTTTCAACATGAGGTTTAGCGGGTGCGCCGGGCCTTGAAAACCTAAGGGCTCTCGTGTAAAGGTTGAGGTCGCTCCAAAGTAAGGCCTCAAATTTCCCGTGTTCCTTACAATATTTCTCCATGTAAACTTTTATGCCGTCTGTTGTTATTTTCGCGGGGACAAGGCATAAGCACTCTGGGCATAAGCTCTTTGTAACACTATACGCTAACCTCATATTTTCACCTCTCATATTAGACTTAACAAACAGATTAGGGTTCGCCCATGAGCAATTTCATAGCAAATTTGCTCACTTCCTGATTTTTCACATCTTGTGAGGCGTCACGTGTTTTTAAGGCTATGTCCAAGACATGTTTCGTTTCAATTTTCGGCATGGTCACCCAAAAAATTTGTGCACATGTGTAACAGTAAACAACCATTAAATCAGCCCCTGCTTCTAAAAACTCCATAACTCTTCGTGAAGAGGCCATAGCGGAAAGGTAAGGGTTGAAGCATGAAACCATCCCTCCGGATCCACAGCAAATAGTTCTGTTTCTAGAGTGAGACATTTCCAAAACTTGTTCATTGTTAAAGAGTTTTCTAACATGCGTGGCGAAGTGGCCTTTAAACCTGTCTGGGCAACTGTCATGAATTGCAATTTTAGAATTGAAGCTGGCTAATCCCTCCTTCAGCAATTCTCCTAAAACTTCGTAAACAGTTAAAACCTCGAATCTGCCTTGAAACATCGATTGCAAGTGATAATAGCATTTAGGACAAGCAGTTATTATTTTTTCGCATCCTTTGCTTTTCAAATAGGACTCAAGCCTTACAAGCCATTTCAGGGCCCTTTCAGCCAGCCCTGCATCGCTAAGCGGTTTGCCACAGCATAAATCCACTAAGCCCGCATCAAGTTTTTCTTCAAGCTTTTCATAAACTTTTAACGTTGCCTCAGGCGAGTAACAAGACATAGAGCATCCTGGAAGGAAAGCATACACAAAACTATTCTTCTCTGAAGAGTCGTAGTTCAAATTTTTATAGGTTTTATATGCTCTAGGAAAAAACATGGGTTCATCGGGTAGAAAAAGTTTATAACGCCTATCATTAAGGACGAAGCTAGCTTGCTCCAGTCTAGCGTGAGCAATAACTGATGGAAAATCTAGATTTAAAGGGCAAACTGCTTGGCATAAGCCGCATAAAAAACACTCCATAATATAGCTTTTGACGGGATCCAATTTCTTCGCCAGCTCCTCAACAACCTTTTTAGGTGTTTTACGCAGATTTGAGAGGAAGAAACACTCATAAACGCATAATTGACATTCAGAACATCTTTGCATAATGTCTGAGGCATCCATCAGTTTAATCTCCTAATCTCTAATGATCACCCTTCCGTTTGTTCTTTCTTCTATTTTTAGGGGTGGTTTGAGGGAGGCAAGCTCGCTTACCATGCGTTTTATTCTTTCAATGTATTTCCTTTCGATTTCCGGATCTGACTTCACCACTTTCTTGGCGATTTCATCGCAGTAGTTGCAGTCTCCGCAACCTATAAGGCAAGGAGGGTTTTTATTTACGAAATATTCATACCAGCCGTCCAAGGATCGGTTGTCAATGGAAATTTTTAGAGGAGGCAGGATTTCAGCGTTAATATGGAACATGTCCCAGCAGAAGTGCATGTAGGAGTTATCGATTAAAGCGTAGATGTCGCCGTCATATCGTCTTGAAAGATAGGCTTCAATAAGTCTTAACAAATCTTCTGCAGGTAAGCCTCGTCCAGCGATTTTAATATACTCCACACCCACATCGTGATAGTATTTGATATCCTCAGGCCTAAACCATGGAGCCTTAATAATTTCTTTATGGTCGCATAATCGCTTTAAAACGCACCTCATAAGTGGGTAAGGCTTGTAAGTGAAGCCCACCTGATCTTCTGTCACGCTTTGCGAGACATGAGCAGTTATGGTATTGTGGTAGGTCCTAAATGGACATTTTAGCAGACATCCATTATTAGCCACAACTTCTAAGCCAGCCTTAACGTTTTTTCTTATAAGCCTGAGCAAATGGAAACATCGATTAACATCCTCACTTAGGGTCAACCTCGAAGCTCCCAGCTCCTCATACATTAAAGCTCTATTTAGAGAATCTATATAGCTTAAGGATGAAGCTTTAACTTCAAATTCAGGGTAGTTTCTAGCTATATACTCGATAAGATAGGGTATAGCAACCACAACCGTGTCGACTTTCATTTTCGCAAGTTTATTTAAAAGTTTATCTAAGGCCTTACGTCCCTTATCAGTATACTCTAGGAGATTCATGCAAATGGGATTAAGCGTATAAGCAAATTTAATTCCATATTGATGGGCTTTCAAAATGTGGCGTTCAAGGCGTTCAGCGTCAACTTCAGGAAGAAGCGTTGAAGGCCAGCCTGTTCCGAAAATTGAAAGCTTGAATGATCCATAAACTTCATAAACTTGGGCGTTTAAACCACGATATTTTTCGTTAAGCTGATTCAATTTATCCAGAAAAACATCTTCAAACGTCGTTGGCACGCACAACTTAACAGCCATTATTTTCCCCAACGTTTTATGGGCTTTCTACCCAATAATATTTATGATACTTAATGAAATAAAAAACAACAATAACAATATTTTTATTTCTGAGAATACATGAGTTTCAAAAGGTTGTCGTAATCTATAATTGAGGCTGTTTTGGTTGGCAGCCGAAATAATTGAGAATGCAAAAAAACAACATAGGAAAATTCTTATGGAGCACGAGTCTAAATCTATTTGCCTTAGTTATGGAATACCAGTAACAAACTTCAAAGTTGCATTTTCAGCTGATGAAGCTGTAAAATTTGCTCAGGAGATAGGCTTTCCTGTAGTCTTAAAGATTTTGTCCCCCGACATCATCCATAAGTCCGATGTTGGAGGAGTTATGTTAAACTTAAAGTCTATTGATGACGTAAAGAAAGGTTATTCGGCAATGATAGAAAGTGTTAGAAGAAACGTTCCCAACGCAAACATTTTAGGTGTAACTGTTCAAGAGATGGTTCCCCCGTCGACTGAAGTCATCGTGGGAGCAATAAAAGACCCTCAATTCGGTCCAGTTTTAATGTTTGGACTTGGCGGTGTTTTCGTTGAAGTGTTGCAGGACGTTACATTCCGGGTGGCCCCAATTAAAGAAAAGGATGCCGAAGAAATGGTTAAAGAAATTAAAGCTTATCCGCTTCTAAAAGGATTCAGAAGCAACCCGCCAGCAAATATAGATTCTATAATTAGAATACTGGTGAACGCTTCTAAACTTGTGACAGAAAATGAAGAAATAGCTGAATTAGATTTGAACCCAATAATGGTAAATGAAAAAGGTGCAAAAGTTGTAGATGCGCGGATAATCCTTGAGTAACACGTTTAAAATTCATATTCCGAGATAAACGAAACCTGCATGAGGGTATGGAATGCAAGATGTGTATTCAAAGCTTGATGATTTGCTTCATCCCAGATCTATAGCCATTGTGGGAGCTTCTCCTAGGTCAACGTCGGCCGGGTACCTTTATACAAGCGCCCTTATCGAAGCTGGCTACAAAGGGAAAATCTACCCTGTAAACCCAAAGTATGATGAAATATTAGGGCTTAAATCTTATCCAAGCCTTGTTGAGATTCCTGACCAAAACGTGGACTTCGTTGTTTCCGTTGTACGTGCAGAAAGGGTGCCGGAATTAATTGAGGAATGTCACGTTAAAAAAGTAAAGCTAATTCATCTTTATACCGCACGAATGAAGGAAACGGGGATAAAAGAAAGGGTGGAGCTTGAAAATCAGATCGTTAAAAAAGCAAAAGAATATGGAATTAGAGTTCTCGGTCCCAACTGCATGGGCGTGTATTACCCAAAAATGGGAATTTCGTGGGAAAATGATCTTCCCAAAGAGGCTGGAACTGTTGGAGGTTTATTGCAAAGTGGAGGTTTATCCTGCGAACTGATACGATATGCAAGCTTGCGGGGAATTCGTTTTAGCAAAATCATAAATTATGGCAATGCATCAGACATTGATGAATCTGATCTTCTTGCTTACTTTGCCAACGATCCTGAAACAAACGTGATAGTTGCTTATATAGAGGGGGTGAGAGATGGAAAGAAGTTTATTAACGCTTTATCCTACGCTGCGGAAAACAAACCCGTCATTGTACTTAAAGGCGGAAAGGGGGAAGCTGGAAAAACAGCCGCCCTGTCCCATACAGGATCCATGGCTGGCTCCAGCGCTGTCTGGAGCGCTGTCCTAAAACAATGTAGGGCGATAGAAGTCGCCAGCCTCGACGAATTGATAGATTTAGTTACTGCTTTTAACTTCTTACCACCGATTACAGGAGAAAAAGTGTTGATAGCTGGAGGCAGCGGCGGAACAAGTGTCGTATCAGCTGACATATGGGAAAAAGAAGGTTTTAAATTACCTGAAATTCCAGACCAGTTAAGAGGGGAACTTAGAAAAAACGTGCCTGAACTTTCCGACTGGATTAGAAACCCAATTGATAGGTCCATATTCCAGACCCAGCGAATGGAAAAAATAACTCCATGGCAAGCATTCCTCAAAGCCTCTGAGATAGGCAATTTCGACCTTTTAGTGGCCGAGCTTGTTCAAAGCGACCCATGGCCAGATGATGTATGGAAACAATATCTGGACGATTTTCTATACAACGTGTTGAAAGTCAAAGAGAATAAAGGAAACCTAATAGCTATAATTGAAATTCAAGGCTTTATCGACATGGAAAGGTTGAGATGGCGATTGGCAGCTCAAGCTGTAAAAACGCTATCTCAAAACGGTGTCGCCGTCTTTTATACAGACAGCGGAGCTGCAAAGGCTTTAAGAAAATTTATAGAATACTGGCGTAGAAAAACGCGTGTGAGCTAGTTTTCACAGCATACTTTTTCTTGGTTTTTAATCATGGGTTTCAAGTACTTTCCATAAAGCGCGTCTATGGAAGCATCAAGGTAAGTTTTACAAATGACGGAAGCAACGAAACATCCTTTCACAAGCAAACAAAGCTTACGCTCTAACCACATAAACTTTCTCCTTGAAAACGTCATTTAGAAGAGCGTTCGGGTTTTCATACAAGCTTGTACCGAGCCCAACTCTACTTCACGATCATTTATATAACCTTCGTACAAGCCTAAAATAAGCTTTCATGGATATGCTGTTATTGCATACCATAACAGCCTTTGAAGGATCCTTTAAAGGCTTGATCTTCAAAATTGTCGAGAAGCTCTCTATGGCTTTTGGTCCTCCAGCTTGATGAAATAGACCGGAGGTGCTATATTTAGCGTCCTATCACCGAAATTCGCATTTTTCCCATTGTATACTCGTCCGCTTAATCCACTGCAATGCTTCTTTCAATAAAAACCTAAAAATTAACGAACATTTAGCCGTAGCTGCTTCCCTAAGTTACAACTAGCCAAAAATCAGAATATTTTGCCAGTTGTATGCCGTGTCAGATTAATTATTCTTTGAACTTAAAGGTGAGGTATATCGATTTCGATGTAACTACTTTTAAAACTTTAAGGTACCCTAGCGAAAAATTTTAATGGCAAATTTTAAAAAGGGTTAAACGTAAAATTTATGGAAAAAATGAATGCGTGGGGAAACAAGTAATGAGCCTTAAAAGCTTTTTAAAAGTTCTGCTGCCGGTTCTCTTGGCTGTAATAATAGCGGCTTCTTTGGCATCTTCAAGTGTTTCAGCTGCGGCTGAAGAGCATATATTACGTATAGGCTTTGAATG
>CAZZMT010000051.1:0-2138 GCA_964655395.1 uncultured Candidatus Bathyarchaeia archaeon
GTCAAAACTTGCATATAAAGCACGTGTTCGAACGTAAAATTAAAATCCGAATGCATAGCAAATCTAAAGCAGTATTTAAATAATTTTTATAGCTAAAATAAGCTAAAAAAAGGCACAATTTGTTAATTTTTAATGGTAGCCCGGGGGAGATTCGAACTCCCGTCAGCGGGTCCAAAGCCCGCTATGCTTGTCCGCTACACCACCGGGCTTCGTCGGTGTTTTCGTTAACTCTTAGATATGTGGGTTTTGATTAAATGTTTCTTTTCTTTGTGGATTTTGGTTATGTTCTTTTTAGCTTTTTCAATGGTTTTGGTTGCTGATGTTTTGTTTGTGTTCGCTATCCCTAGGAAGTCTAGTATGGCTTTGTATGTTTTTGGGTTTGTTTTTTCGAGGTTTTGGATTGAACGGATTAGTGTTGTGTGGTTTATGTATTGTTTTTCTAGTGTGGCTTTTAGCCATGCGTAGTTTTCGAGCATGTTGGTGAACGTGTTGTGTAAGTAGTGGATTGCTTCGGCGAAGTTTCCGGCATTAATAATGGATGTGGTTCGCAGAACTGTGCCTTGCATAAAGAACGTATTAAAGTAATATTTTAGGGCGGTTTTTACCTTGAAGTGGGCTTTTTCAACTGTTTGGATGTTTTGTTTAACTGTAAAGTGCATTTCGTCCCATAGAGTTTTGAAAAGTTTTAGTTTTTCTTCAGCCAACTTTTTATCCACATTGTTTAGCCCCGCTATTTCCATGTATTCTGCGAATAGTTCTCTTAAGCCAAGGTTTTCTGTTGCGAGTTCGGCTCTTTCTATGAAGTGGCTATTTGAGATTGGCTGCAACGCTATTTCTAAGGGTATTTTTAGGGCGTTTTCCATGGATGTTGAGGCGAAAAGCCTGGCGCTTAGAAGGTCGCCCTTGAATAGGGCGGAGGTTGCTCTGCTTAGGTGGATGTCAGCCTCTATTGCATGAGCATTTGTCCGAATTTCCACTCTTTCCGGCGAACCATAGGATTTCGCCATTAACATTTTAACGTTTGTTAGCTTCCAGTCTCTGTCGTAGAAAATTTGAAGTTCAAATAGTTTCTGGTCCAGTTCCGGCGGCAAGGGTCCCAGAATCCATTTCATGGGGATAAAGTTAAGATCTATCATTAAGCCGTTGGCTGCGGTTCTTTCCGTATATTCGTCTGGAATTTCGCTTTTTGTTAAGATTAGCAAGTCAACGTCGCTTGTAGCGGCTGCGTCTCCTCTACTCCAGCTTCCAAAAAGGCCTAAGCCGTAAACATCCTCCCGAGAAGCCATTTCCTTGACGGTTTTTTCAAGGGTTCTTCTGATTTTTTCCGGGACTCTGATCATACGACTGCACTTCTAATAATTATAATTAAAAATTATAGTTTGGGTTAATATTCAAAATTTGTGAATGAGATATTCTAGTTTGGGACGTGGCAACTTAAGGTTTACCTCCTTAGATTGTTGTAGTAGTATGTGAATGTTTTGCAGAATAGGTTCCAGCATTCCACAGCCCTTTTCCATCTTAAATGCGTGTTGTGTTTTAGGTTGACTGTTATTTTGTTGAAGAATACTTTTGTGCGTTGTTTGAAGGATGAGAAGGCTGATTCTATTAGGCTTCTAGGTCCGCGGGCTTGATGGTGATAGGCTAGTCCAAGCTGTGTAAGGGCGTCCTTTAGCCATGGAGCATTATCAACGATGAACTCAGGCTTGCCATCACAATACTTGAGCACGCCCATAAAGAAAGATTCGGAAACTAAGGAGTTCCTCGTTGGATAAACCCTCATGGATATCAGCCAGTTCCTTTCTATGTCTAAGGCTGAATAAACCCAATACTGTTCGCCGTTAACCTTTACGCCTGCCTCATCAACAGCTATGAACCGCCTAGCCTTCCTTTCAGAGGCTATGTTCAGCTTCTCCCTAAGCTTAACAACCCACTTCCAAACAGCAGTCTTAGAAACCCTATGGATCTCGGAAAGAGCCCTAGCAGCCCTCCTAAGGCTTAAAAGCTGAATATAGAATGCTAAGCCCAAAATCTTAAGCTCCAATTGAACCTTATTTCCCTCAAAAACACTTTAACCAAAGACCAAATACCCAATATAAGAAAGAAGGCTTAAGAGAGACAAAGAAGACTAGAAGACATAT
>CAZZMT010000052.1:0-7007 GCA_964655395.1 uncultured Candidatus Bathyarchaeia archaeon
TAATGGAAAGGTTGATGGCCCTGCCTAAAGCTAACAAGTTCGTGTTTTCAGGGATAAAGCTAAAAAGCCTGCAAAAACGATTTGAGGATCAGAGGCGGAAGATAGCGGCCAAACTTAAGAATCCGAGGCTTCTAAAAATATCCTTCGTTACCTTGAGGCATTGGAAGGCTACAATGGAATACGCTAAAACCAAGGACGTAATCCACGTGATGCGCATATTAGGCCACAAGAACATTCAGAACACTTTGGTATACACTCACCTGGTGGACTTCAAGGATGAAGAATACACGTGTAAGGCTGCATGGACCATGGAGGAGGCGCAACGCCTAATCGAGGCAGGATTCGAGTATGTATGCGAAGTTGAAGGAGCAAAGCTTTTCCGGAAACGCAAATAGCCAAAACAGCGGGGGTTCATTCCTGGCGATGTTGGAGGCGCCGGGGGTGGGATTTGAACCCACGCGGCCCTTTACGGGCCACAGGCTAAATGGCGTTTTAAAAACGCTTTGTCTCCAGGCCTGCTCCCTACCGGACTAGGAGACCCCGGCACGGGAACCATGTTTTACTCATGTTAACAATTTCGTAATATCCCTAATTATTTTTCCTTTTCCTTATATTTGACAAGACAATAAAAGATGGTGGTGATGGGAGGACTGTGCCTTTTATATGTAGCCTTTTTTGGCGGCTAATTCTGCGCTTAGGAGACCCGCGCCCGCAGCTCCTCTTATTGTGTTATGGCCTAAGCATAAGTACTTAATTGTTAAAACGCTGTCTTTTCTGATCCTTCCGACAACCACGCTCATGCCTTTTCCTTCATCTCTGTCAAATCTTGGCTGAGGTCTGTCTATCTCCTCCCTAACAACTATGGGGTTTTCCGGGGCTGATGGAAGCTTCAATTTTTGCGGTTCACCCTTAAAGTTTTTAAAGGCTTCTTTAACATCTTCAATGGATGGTTTTCTTTCAAGCTCAACAAAGACGCATTCTAAATGGCCGTCTTTGACGTTGACGCGGTTGCAGCTTGCACTAACATGAATATTTGCTGGATGAACTTTCCCTTCGTATAGTCTGCCTAAAATTTTCAAGGTTTCCTGCTCGATTTTCTCCTCTTCTCCAGGGATGTACGGCAAAACATTGTCGATGATGCTTAGGGATGGCACACCTGGAAAACCTGCACCACTGAGGGCTTGCATCGTTGACACTATGACTCTCTTTAGGCCAAACTGCATCAACGGCTTTAAAGTGATTGCCAACTGAATGGTTGAACAGTTGGGGTCAGTGGATATGAAACCGCTCCAACCTCTTCGTTTCCTCTGAATTTCCACAAGCTCTAAGTGTTCCGGATTTACTTCAGGTATTAGGAGGGGTACATCTTCTTCAAGTCTATGGGCGCTTGCCTTGCTGAAAACTGGATAAGTTTTTGCAAACTCCTCCTCCACTGGGCCGGCAACATCTGACGGCAGTGCTGAAAAAACAAAGTCGACGTCTCCGGCTTTTTCAACAGAATTGACATCAATGTTCACCACCGGCATGTCCGCTATTTCGTTTGGCATCTCGCATTCCAGTATCCAATTGCAAGCCTTGCCGTATGGTTTTCCAGCAGACTTTTCCGAAGCCGCAAGCACCTCAATTTCAAACCATGGATGATTCTGGAGTAACTGAATAAACCTTTGACCTACAGCACCAGTTGCTCCCAAAATGGCTACTTTCCGCTTCATTTTAGGCTCACCTCTCATGGTGGTTAAGTTGCCCAATCCTTTAACTTTATTCAACTATTTTAACCTTGACAAAACCGTTTTCACCAGCTTCTCAAAATGATCATCGTGTTTGTTTTGATGACTCCTTCTATTTTGCGGATTTTTTCAATGCATTCGTTAACCTCAGCTATGCTCATAGCTGATATTATTATTGCAATGTCATATTCGCCCGTAACCTCGTAAACCGTGTCAACGTGGGGGATCTTCAACAATCTAGCCGAAATTTCAGAGGTGGGGATTGAAGGGTTCACAGAAACCAACGCTATAGCCTCAGCTCCTTCAGAAAGCGAAAGCTTCAATGTAAACCTCTTAATTACACCAGAGCTTATAAGATCCTTGATTCTTTTTCTGACGGCTCCTTCTGATAAACCCACGGCTTTTCCAATTTCGCCGTAAGTGGCTCTTCCGTTTTGTTTAAGAATCTGGATGATTTTTCTATCAATTTCGTCCATTTATATCTCTCGTTACGATTTTCGTACTTATCTTAAATAATCTTTACTGTATATTTAAAATTTTTTCCGAAATTCTTATAAACTTGACCGTTTTCTATACCGAGAAGGTCGCCCTATGGGGGAAATCGTGTTTAAAGGCTGTTATACCGCGTTGATAACTCCTATGCTTAAAGATGGAAGGGTGGATGTTGAAGGTCTTAAGAAGCTAGTGGAGTTTCAAATATCTCATGGTGTTAGCGGCATTCTTGCAGTTGGAACCACCGGTGAAAGCCCAACGTTAGACCCTGAGGAACGGCTACTTGTTATTGAGAAAGTTTACGAGTATAGTTCTGGCAGATTGTTAACCATAGCTGGAACGGGGTGCAACTGCACCCACAAAACCTTAGAGAATACCAGAAAAGCCTACGAAGTGGGCGTTAGAGCTTTTTTGCTGGTGGATCCATACTACAATGGACCAAGCTCCCTCGAAATTAGGCGCGAATATATTGCTCCCGTGGCTGAACGTTTCCAGGACGCCCAAATAATTCCGTATGTTATTCCTGGAAGAACGGGGACACAGTTGCTGCCGCATGATTTGGCTATTCTTCATAGAGAGTATGCAAACGTTAAAGCTGTGAAGGAAGCCACCGGGGATTTTGAAAACATGAGGTTGACAAGAAAGTTGTGCGGAGAAGACTTCTACATATTGTCCGGCGACGATGATAAAACTTTCAAGATGATGACGGATGACATGATTAAGGCTTCTGGCGTTGTTTCCGTGGCGTCAAACATAGCTCCAGCTGCCGTTCAAAAGATGACAGAGCTTTTATTGGAGAAGAGGGTGGATGAAGCTGCGGAAATCTGTCAAAAATTGACCCCCCTTTTCCAGATAGTGACCGTGAAAACCATTGAGGAGACAGCCTTTGGCGAAGTTGTTGTGAAGGCGAGAAATCCGTTGCCATGCAAAACTTTAATGAATATTCTCGGAATGCCCGCCGGCCCGTTAAGGCCGCCCCTTGGAAAGATGACGCGGAAAGGCTTGGATGTAGTTTTGAAAGCGGCAAGGGAAGTCTACGAGAAAAGCCCGGAGGTTCTGGCTCCTATTGAAAGTTTCTTTGATGTTGATTTGTCTGAAAGGCTCTATAATGAGGAGTACTGGAAAGGATTAGCCTATGATTAAAATTTGCGTGGTTGGCGCCACTGGAAGGATGGGGCGGACAGTGATTTCAGAAGCTGTAAAAAGAAACTTTGAAATTGTCGGAGCTGTAGCTTCCCCAAGCAATCGTGGGCTGGGTAAAACGCTGCGTGAGTTGGGGATATGCGACTTAGATGTACCACTTTATGGGCCTTCAAAGCTTAGGGAAGCCCTAGAAAGAGCTGACGTCTACCTAAGTTTCACCACACCGGAAGCTGAGGCTGCTAACATTCCAGAGGCAGCAAACATGGGCAAGAGGATAGTTATGGGCACGACGGGCTTCGCCGAAGACCAGTTAAACAAGCTTAAACTGCTGGTTTCGTCGAGGGTCCCGGCCGTCTTCGCTTCCAACTTTTCCCTAGGTGTGAACTTCTTGTTTAAAATGCTTCGTCAGCTGGCTTACTTGCCCAGCGAATATGAAATCAGCATTGTGGAAGCTCATCACTCTCAAAAAAGGGATGCGCCGAGTGGCACGGCGTTGGCAATGGCAAAGATAGTTTCTGCTGCTAGAGGATACAGCCAAATAGTGCGTGGACGGGAAAGGTCAGCTTTACGGGCACGCGGGGAGCTTGAGGTTTTGTCGGTGAGAGCTGGAGGGATACCTGGAATCCACGAGGTTATAGTCGCCGGACCCTACGACATGATTTCCATAAAACACATGGCTTTTTCCAGAAACGCTTTCGCGTTAGGGGCGCTTCGCGCCGTGGAATGGATAATGAAGCAAGATCAGCCCGGAGTATACTCGATGGAAGATGTGTTAGGCGATTTTGAAAGCTAAAACTTTCAAGCGGAGTGTGGAGGCTTTGACCGGGAAGAGGGTTGTTGTAAAGTTTGGTGGAGCAGAACTACGTTCCGGAGAGTCTTTCAAACAAGCGGCGGAAATGGTTAAGACTGCAGGTTTTGAAGAGGTTGTTGTGGTTGTCTCCGCCATGGAGAAAACAACAGACAACCTAATCAACAATGTCAAGGCTATTGGAAGGATCAGCGATGCGGATTATGCAGACATCGTGTCGATGGGTGAAAGGGTTAGTGCTCGAATGTTCAGCTTAGCCCTTAAGGCTGTTGGTTTAAACTCCACATACTTTGATCCGCAAAGTGCTGAATGGCCAATAATAACCAACTCAAACTTTCTTGAGGCTGAGCCAGACCTTGAAGAAACCAGAAAAAGGGTTAAAACTTACATTGAGCCGCTTTTAGGCCGCTGTATTCCAGTTGTATGTGGCTTTATCGGCAAGGATAGAGATGGCCACGTAACACTTTTAGGCAGAGGTGGAAGCGACATAACGGCAACCCTGCTTGGCAACTGTTTAAATGCTGACGAAGTAATTCTTGTGAAAAACACTGAAGGGGTTTTGTCCGCTGACCCGGCGCTTGTTCCAGACGCTAAGCCTTTAAGAGAGGTTTCTGTAGAGGAAATGTTTTCGCTAGCCCAAGGCGGAGCAAAAATAGTTCATCCAAAAGCCCTAAAATACAAGCTGCCCCATCAAAAATTGAGGGTTGCAAGTTTTTATAATGGGTTGTCCTCTAATGGAACAGAGATTACAGGCGCCTTTTCCAATCCTTTCGATGTTAGACGTTATGATGGCTTGTGTGCCATAACCCTTGTCGGAGAACTGAACGCTTCAAGTCTTGGAAAAGCATTAGCCGCTTTTGCTGGCGAAAAAATCGTTGGCTTAAGCACTGGTAGAAGCTCCATAACAGTGTTTGCAAAAATTAGCGACAAAAAAGTCCTGCTTTCGCGGCTATGCCAAATAGAAGGTGTTAAAGGAGCGAGCCTAAAAGAAAATGTTGGCGCCGTCGATGTTTTAAGCCCAGAGTTTATTGAGTCTCCAGGATGGGTTGCCAAAATCTCCAGAGCCTTGGCTGAAAAGGGGATAAATATCGTGGAGATTTCTTCAAGCAAAGCCACCATCGCCGTTTTTCTGGAGGAAAAAGACTTAGACAAGGCTCTCGAAGCCATCAAAACCCTAAGTGATTAATAGAGGTTTTCAAATGGAAGTTTTAAAAAGCCCGTTGGAAAATGTTGGCGGCGAACTCTACATTGACGGTGTTTCAGCGGTCGAACTGGCAGAAACTTTCGGGACTCCGCTTTATGTGCTCAGCGAGAATAAGATAAGGGAAAACTACAGGAAACTTTATGAGGCGTTTTCGAAAAGGTATGGTAAGTTCAGAATTCTATATTCTGCGAAGGCAAACACTAACATTTCAGTTTTAAAAATCCTCCACAGCGAAGGAGCATATGTTGACACCGTGAGCGCTGGCGAAGTCTACTTAGCCCTAGCAGCAGGCTTCAAGCCTAACGAAATCCTATACACCGGGATAAATGTTGGAGACGAAGAATTAAAGTATGTTTTAAGCAAGGGGGTTATGATTAACCTCGACTCCGTTTCTCAGCTTAACAAGCTTCTTCGGTTTGGGGTTCCGGAAACTTTGTCTTTCAGAATCAACCCAGAATATGGCGCCGGATACCACGAATACGTTGTAACTGCCAGCAAATATGCAAAGTTTGGGATAAACGGTGACTCCGCCATCAAAGCCTACGAGGCTGCGAAAAAGGCTGGCGTAAAAAGATTTGGCATCCACATGCATATAGGCTCGGGAATCATGGACGTGGATCCATACATAAAATCCGGGGAACGTCTCCTTGAAGTAGCTTGGAAAATTAACAATAAGCTTAGAATAAACTTCGACTTCATTGACTTTGGAGGGGGGATGGGCGTTCCATATAAGCCAGAGGATAAAGAACTCGACTTAGATGATTTCTGCAGCAGGTTGGTTGAAATGTTTAATCGGAAGTTAAGTGAATACGCTTTGGTACAGCCGGAGCTTTGGATAGAACCTGGAAGATTCATAGTTGCTGAGGCAGGTGTTCTCCTAACAAGAGTAAATGCTGTAAAGCAAGTTTTTAACAAAAAGTTTGTTGGAGTTGACGCTGGCTTCAATGTTCTTATCAGGCCCACCATGTATGGAGCATACCATCACGTTCTTGTCGCGAACAAACTGGACGAGCAGCCGACAGAGGTTTACGATGTGGTTGGTCCAATCTGCGAGTCAGGCGACGTTCTCGCCAAGGACCGCCTTTTGCCCACAATATGTGAAGGCGACTTAATCGCGGTTTTGAACGTGGGCGCGTATGGCTTTTCCATGAGCTCACAGTACAATTCTAGACCTAGACCTGCCGAGGTGCTCGTTAAAAATGGCAAGTATGCCTTGATAAGGGAGGCTGAAACTTTCGAAGATTTGATTAGGAGGCAGAGGTTTGCGGAATGGTTAGAAAAATAGGTTTTTGGAAGATGCATGGCCTCGGAAACGATTACATAGTGATAGACAACAGAAGCGGAGCGTTAAACGAAGATGAACTACCCAGCCTCGCTGTAAAATTGTGCAATAGGAGGCTTGGGATAGGCGCAGACGGCCTATTGCTTATTTACCCCTCCCAAAAAGCCGACGTGAAAATGAGAATATTAAACGCGGATGGTTCGGAAGCTGAGATGTGCGGCAACGGCATCCGATGCATCGCCAAATACTGTTTTGAAAGCGGTATTGTGCGGAAAAACTTGCTTCTTGTAGAAACATTGGCCGGCGTAAAAACGCTAGAACTCAAACTGGAAGACGCCCCCGCAAAGGCCG
>CAZZMT010000053.1:0-11826 GCA_964655395.1 uncultured Candidatus Bathyarchaeia archaeon
TGGGATAGCTAGCGGTGCAGCCCTATACATGGTTGCCGTAGTAGGTTCACCGATAATCGGGCTATTCATATTTGCGCTTAGCAAGGCAAGGATGCATAGCAGCGATCCATACCTGTTGGTTATCCACTACTCAAGCGATGCAGAAAAAGCTGTTCAGCAAGCTCTTCCAAAGGGTAAGATTAGATCTCGAACAGTAACCCGTGATGGTGTTGAGCTGATGCTTGAGGTTCGGATGAAAGAGAAAGAAACAAGTGAAATAGACAAACTTCTCAAGATTGAAGGTGTCAAGGATGCATCGTTGGTCAGCTATAGTGCCGACACCGCTCCCTAAAATAGAAATTGAGTTGAGTAAAATATAGAAGGGGGCTGAACAAGTTCAAATTCTATTCAAAGATTCTCTTGGTAGCGTTTCTTTACAGTGTTTTGCTGTCCGGCATGTTTATCAACGTTGAGCTAAGCATTACGCCCCAAACTAAACATTGGAACAGCGAAAACCAACCTGTCGACGAAGCTTTCGAATTCTTCGACGACAGCTACGTTCATGAAATTCGCTTATACTTTGATAATCCTAACTGGTATGATATCCTTTACGCAGCCCACGACAAAGACCGCAACACTAAGGATCCATACTTTCCAGCCAGGTTTGTTTCACATGGCGTTGAGCTTAACCCCGTGGGCGTTCGCTTTAAGGGCTTTTCAACTTTTGGTTTCGGAATAGAAGGGTGGGTAAAAAAGTCGTTTCGAATAGATTTCAACTACTATGATAATGGAACCCGTCCTGAAACAACTTTCCTAGGGCTTAAAAAATTAGACCTTAACAATTTGGCTTTAGACCCAACACTTATGCGGGAAAAGCTTTTCATGGATTTTGCTCGTAAATATGTTCCTGCACCCCGCTGCGTTTACACACGCCTCTACGTTAATGACGAGTATTACGGTCTCTACTTGGCTGTGGAACACATAGACAATACGTTCATTGAAACCCACTTCGGGGATTATAAACACGGAAACATATACAAAGCTGAGATGCTGGCAACCCTTTCGTATTTCGGTCCAGACCCAGAACTTTATTATGGGTTTTATGAACTTAAGAATAACGAGGCTATAAACGACTGGTCAGACCTAATTGAGTTAACAAGAACCCTTACTTTCACACCTTTAGAGGAATTACCCACCAAAATTGAACCCATTTTAGACGTTAAATCAGTTCTATACACGCTTGCCCTTCTAGACCTGTTTGTAAGTCTAGACTCGTATATTGGAAATGCACGAAACTATTATCTATACCGTAATGGCAACACTGGAAAATTCACCATGCTTTTGTGGGATGCAAACTTAGCCTTTGGAACGTTTTGGATAATGATGCCTAGAAACATAATTGACCCCGCAAAATACTTCGTTTTTCCGCCAGACACCTTGCAACCTATAAGGCTTGAGTTCGTCCCAGGTGGAAATCTTTCGCTGCCATCTCCACCGCCCGCAATGAATAAAATTGCAAAGGAAAACCCTTCAGCCCTATTTAACCTAGCGTTGATAAAGAAACTTTTGGCAGTAGACTCTTATAGGAAGATTTATCTTCGAGCGCTTGCCCGAATGCTTCGGGAAGGCTTCGATGCAGAAACGTTAAAGGCAAGAATTCAGGAACTCGCATCGCTAATCAGACATCATGCCGAGAGCGACCCGCACCTTTTAACTCCTATCTCAATTTTTGAATTATCCCTTAATGAGACAATGAGTTTTGTAGCCAGACGGGCAAACTACCTAAAAGCTCAGTTAAATCAGTTCGCGGATAAAACAGACTTAAAAATTAATGAGTTAATGGTCGTTAACCGTGGCATAAAAGCCGATAATTATGGAGATTATGATCCATGGGTTGAAATTTACAATCTAGGTCCAGGTTTAGTGAAAACTCGCGGCATAATGGTAAAAGGTAGATCAATAATAGATTCGCGGCTCTTCTTGACGGACGACCCCTCAGTTCCAAACAAATGGGAGCTTCCTCAAAGAAGTATAAACGCTGGCGATTTCCTCGTTTTATGGCTTGACGGTGAACCCTTCGAGGGTGACGACCACGCTCCCTTCACCCTAAACCCCGCTGGCGGCAGCCTCTACTTATATACTAACGACCTTTCGGGCTATGTGCTGATTGATAATGTGTCCTATTCTGGTCTTGAGGCAGATCTCTCTTTTGGACGATACCCTGACGGTGAAGGAAATTGGCTTACGCTGAAAGATGGGCCGACCCCTGGAGAGCCTAACCTGTTTGTAGACCCTGTTCCAACGGGCTTGGTTATAAACGAGTTCATGGCTAGAAATAGGAGAACTCTCAGGGGTCCCGATGGCACATATCCCGACTGGATAGAGCTTTATAACAGCGGCAACACACCAGTAGACCTCAGCGGCATGTACTTAACGGACAACCTTAAAAGACCTAAAAGATTTCGCTTCCCGGATGGCGTTGTCCTAGGTCCAGGCGAATTCCTTGTTATATGGGCGGATTCATCTCTGGACCAAACGGGAATTCACACGGGTTTTGCTCTTAAGGGCGACGGTGAAGAGCTTGGCCTTTTCGCCAGAGACGGTCAAACATTAATAGATTCTGTGGTTTTTGGAAAGCAACATCCAGACGTCTCTTATGGCAGATACCCCGACGGCAGCCCAAATTGGGATTATCTCATACAGCCCACACCAGGCAAACCAAACGTGAAAGTCACAAACTTGGGGCAATCTTCCTTGTGGTCCATCACGCTGCTTTTAGGTGTGGCTGTAGCCCTATGCCTACCCTTCTTTGTTAGAAGGAAATCTGAAGGTGGTGGTCGCAGCGGAAGTTCGGGGCAAACCCCTAAGGCATGAGTTGAAGTATCCTCTAAGCTTTCTACAGTATCAGGTGCTTCGGAGAAAAATAAAGACTGTAATGAAACCTGACCCCCACGCCGAACCTGAAGGCCAATATCACATTCGAACCTTATACATAGACGACGTTAAAAACTCAGCGTACTTCGAGAAAATGTCAGGTGTTGGAACTAGACAAAAGTATCGTCTCAGAATCTATAACCTCCGCGACAGCCCGGTAAAATTTGAGCGGAAAATAAGAATTTATAATTACGTGTTAAAGGAAAGCGAGGTTATCAAAAGGGAGGAAGCTGAAAAAATTATAAATGGAGATATTCATTTTTTGGCAAACTCTCAAAGCCCACTTCTCAAGCGCTTTTACGCAGAATGCCGTCTCAACCTAATGCGTCCAACATTGCTTTTAGAGTATCTCCGCGAACCATACATATATCCTGTTGGCAATGTAAGGGTAACCTTTGACTTTGACTTGCGAACAAACATTGTTACAAAACCCGTTAAATTTTTTGAAAAAGATGTGCCCACAGTCAAGGTTGGTGATGAAGCAACGGTTGTACTGGAGGTAAAATACGACGACGTACTCCCAGAAGTAGTTCGAGGGCTACTCTCAGAAGAGGTGGGCTTACGACAAGCACTTGGAAAGTTCGCATTATGCAAAACGGCAAAAGGAGTCTTAATTTTTTAACAAATACATGGGAAAGCTTCAGTTTTTGCACGACAGCTATAGGGTTGGAGAACATAGTTGCAGAAAACCTTGCAACGTCAACAAACGCACCGACGAAAGTACCTCGGAAATCCAGAGGGAAGGAATGTTATATTGATGGAGGTTTGTTTGAAAGTTTTGATGGGCCGGGCCGGATTTGAACCGGCGACCTTTCGGTTATCAGCCGAACGCTCCAACCAAGCTGAGCTACCGGCCCCCTCGTCAACTCTAGACTGTTATAGATTTAATTCATTATTTTTAAGGTTTTCAGAACACTTTTAACCAACGTAAGGGCAAAATTATGCCTCGCCAGAAAAGGGGCCCGTGGCCAAGTACGGATCAAGGCGCCGGCCTTCGGAGCCGGAGAACGTGGGTTCAAATCCCACCGGGCCCGCCAACCACTTTGGTTAAAAATTTCCCATCGTGAACCTTCTGCATTCAGCGGCTTGGGCATCATTTTTCACTAAACATCAACACCTGTGACGTACTAACTCCTAATATCTATTTCTCATCGCTCATCGACTCCCACATGTCATATTGCTCGGTTCAGACAAAGCTTAAAAGAGGAAGCTTCCCCTCCTTTTCTGCTCTTCCAGGCTTTCACACATGCAAAAGAGAAAGTTTGAAAAATAAAAATAGAATGATGGGAATCTAGTTCGGTGCAAGTGTTATGGTGTGGGGAAACCTGTGCGAAGGCGTTCCCATCGGCTCCAGTCTATTTTCTTCCTTAATTCTTCGGGCAATATTTCCGGGTGGGGTTCTTCTGTGCGGGTTGGCCCCTCAACTATCATTACTGTTATCCAGGGTCTAACAGTCTTTAAAACTCTGTATGGGGCGTGAATGAAGTTTGCTGGAATGAAAACTGCGCATGTTTGCGTTATCAAGTGTTTTTCCATTTCGGGGCCCATGCAAAATTCTACTTCCGCCCCCAGATCCATGGGGTTGTTAGGGTCTGTTCCAATATGCATCAGAATTTCATTGTATGGGTGTGTATGTGGCGGATGCCCTATTTCTGCGCCTGGCCCCTCTGGCGGTTTTTGTCCCGGAAGGTTCCAATGAACGAAGTAGAAATTGCTTCCCTTAATTATTTTGTCCTCTAGATGTATGATGGCTGGAATCCGGCCTGTCCATTTCGTTGGATCAATTTTTACAAAATATTTTCCGTATTTTGTTTCGGCCATTTTTCTTCTCCTGGATAAGAGTTTTGGCGGCTGACTATTAATAAGCGTTGCCAATAGGCGAAGCGTGCATTTTGCAGGCGCCATCTTGAATATTGTAATTATGTGTCATGAGAGTGTTCTAAATAATCGATCTTTTTTGTTATTGGATGTGGGTTCAGTCCGTTGTTCGCGCTTATTCGTTCGATAAAAGTCTGCGTTTTCTCTTGTGGACGGAGGTTTACCGTTTTTGTGAATTTGTGTTTCGTAACATTAATTAATTGCGTATTACGATATAAGATATGGGGAACTCAACTGGACCATCCACAGCGTGGTATCCACCGGAGTTGAAGAATTGGATTCTGTTTTGGGTGGAGGATTTCCAAAAGGCAGCCTCATTGTTTTGGCTGGTAGTCCCGGAACAGGTAAAACTGTTTTTTCGGCGCGTTTTCTATATCATGGTGCAGTTAATTGTGGCGAGAAGGGCATATACGTAAGCCTCTGTGAAGGCAAGGAGATTTTCATGGAGAACATGCGGGGCTTCGGCTTTGACTTTGAAAAACTTGAGCGGGGAGGAATGTTTCGCTTCCTCGACATGCTGACGGTGAAGGAGAAGGGAATTTCCACGATTCTTGACATGATTATAGGAGAGGTTGAGAAGTTTGGCGCTGAGAGGCTTGTTTTAGACTCTTTTTCAGCTATGGCTCACGCCTTTAAAGATCCCATAGAAGCCCGCATCATAGTTCACACTATTCTTGGTAAGCTTATTCGAGGCATGGGATGCACAATTCTGCTGATTAAGGAGACTGGTGGAAACGACGTCGGAAAAGTTTTTGAAGCTGAGGAGTTTGTAGCTGATGGCGTTATAAGGTTTTTAGCAACTGAACTAGAAGATCAACGCCTACGAAGCCTTGAAATCATAAAGCTCAGAGGAGCGAGGCTTAAAGAACCTAGGCACGTCTTCACCCTCGACGGAGGGTTTAAAGTTTTCGAGCCTTTCGAGGTTAAACCTCCTTCAGAAAGCCGCGAACCCTTCCAGCCACCTCCAGACAGGTCAGGCAAATACTCCATGGGCTCAAAGGACATGGATGAATTTGTGGGCGGCGGTATGCCCGAATCCTCTTTCATGATTTTAGAGTGCGACGAAAAAGTGCCAATAACTGCAATTCCAATATTGCTTCACACAATGACGGCGAGTTTCATGCTGAGAGGCAGAGGCGTTGTCATAGCCCCATCCAGCGGAGTCAGTTATGCGTCCCTCAGCAACTATTTGGGACTTTACGGCGTGACACATGAACATTGCGAGCAAAGCCTCAGAGTGATCACCTTGGGAAAAACAGAGGAAAAAACCGAAAACTGCGAATACGAAACCGCCCTCAGCGGTGAAGACTGGAAGAAAGATCTAGAAACAATTCTCAAAAAACACGAAGAGTTTGCCTCTAAGGTAAGCCGCCCAATTCTATTAATGGTCTGTGCAGCCACCCTTGCAACCCTTTACGGTGAAAAAGAAGGCCTAGAAATTCTCAAAACTGTTGTTGCACATGCGAAAAATGCCGGAGCAATACTTATAGCAATAATTGGGGCTGGCTATCGGGATTTAGCCATAAAACTAAGCCTCTTAGCGGATTTCTACCTCCGCTTAACAAGAAAACATGGCTGCCTAATCCTTTACGGCGTTAAGCCCAAAACAGGCTTATATGGAGTTGAATGCGACGTTTCGAAGGGTTATCCGCTGCCAAAATTGACGCCAATCCTCTAGAATGCAAGGCTATGGGGGACCAAGCTCCTGCTGAGGACTGCTTAAAATTCCTAGGAGCGATTATTAGGGAAACTGTTAAATTGGGTTGTGTGGTTTTGGATGTGAAGGTGTTGCCTGTTGACTGTTTCAAGGGATCAGCTGGCTAAACTTATTGATTCTACGCTTGTTAAGGCTACAGCCACTAAAAGCGAGATTGAAAAGCTTTGCCTTGAAGCAGTCCAGTATGGTTTTGGATGCGTTGTTGTTAACCCGGTTTATGTGCGGTTTGCAGCCTCCTTGCTGAAGGGCTCGGATATTAGGGTGGGCTCAACGGTCGGTTTTCCTTTTGGCGTTTCCTTACCGGACATTAAGGCTTTGGAGGCTGTTAAAGCCATAGAAGACGGGGCATGCGAGCTTGACATGGTTATGAACCTCAGCGCTTTCAAGTCCGGCGACTATGAGCTGGTTAAACGGGACATAGAAGCCGTCACAGCGGTGAAACGCATATTCAGCGACGTAATCGTCAAGGTGATAATTGAAACACCATTACTAACAAACGAGGAGAAGGTGACTGCATGCAAAATTGTTAAAGAAGCCGGAGCAGACTTTGTAAAAACTTCCACGGGGTTGTTTGGAGGAGGCGCCACAGTGGAGGACGTTAAACTCATGCGTCAAGCTGTTGGAAAAGATTTTGGAGTTAAAGCCGCTGGCGGCATAAGAACCTACGCGGATGCTGTTGCCATGATTGAGGCGGGCGCCAACCGCATCGGAACAAGCACCGCCGCCGCAATAATCAAAGGCGCGCCATAAACGACGCATGACTACATCTTTTCTGGGGCTGTTACTCCAATAAGGTTTAGGGCGTTTCTTAAAACAATTCGAACAGCGTCAACTAACGCCAGTCTTGCGTCGCTGAGTTCGGGCGGCTCAGCCTTAATCACTGGAAAAGCATTGTAGAACGTGTTGAACTTGTCGGCTAAAGCGTTGGCATAGTCAGCCATAAGATTTGGTTTAAGTGTCTCAACAGCTTCAGTGAAGGTTTCTGGAAACTCTGCTAACATAAAGACGAGTTCTTGTTCAAGCTTCTCCTTTAATAGGCGGTAGTCTGCTTTTTCAGGTTTTCTTGAAGCTTTGCGTAGTATGCTGCATGCCCGCGCATGGGAGTATTGGATGTAGGGTGCGCTGTTCTTTTCAAAGTTTAATACTCGGTCCCAGTTGAACTCCACTGGTTTTGCTGGGTCAACCTCCACAAGTGCATAGCGAACCGCCCCGATGCCGACGATTTCGGCGACTTTCCGTTTCTCCTTTTCAGAAAGCTGGGGTGAGCGTTTTGAAACTTCTTCATAGGCTCTTCTTACGGCTTCGTCTAAAACCTCGTCTAAGGTTATGTAGCGGCCCCGACGGCTTGACATTTTATAGCCCGGCAGCGTCACAAGGTTGTAGGCGAAATGCGTGAGGTTTTCGGCGCAGTGACTGTAGCCCAAGGCGTATAAGGCTATTTTCAGCTGAAGCTGGGCGAGGGACTGCTCCATTCCGATGACGTTTATGCATTTCTCAGCTTTCCTGAATTTCCAAATGGTGTAGGCTATGTCCCTAGTGGTGTAAAGTGTTGTGCCGTCCGCCCTTACAAGCGTCAAACTCGGCACTTCATAGTCTTTTCTCAAACCAAGCTTTTTCCGCAAATCTAAAACTTCAACAACTTTTCCAGCTTCAAACTCTAAAACACCGCCAAGCACCGTGACGAAGGGTGTTTGCCTCAGTTTCTGAAGAACTTCCGCTACCAGTCCGCTCCATACGAGGTCGCTTTCCCAATCCCAAGAGTCATAAAAAACACCGGCGCGGCTTAGTGTTTCCTTGAATCCTTCAAGGCAGAGTTGGCTTACTTCACGTATGAGTTTTTTAGCCCCCTCTTCTCCAGCTTCGTAGGCTCTGTTCAGTTCGCCTATGCTTTTCTCTGGGTCCGGGTCCTCGCTTATTTTTTGGAGAAGCTTTTCAAAAAGGTCCGGATATTTCTGTTTCAACTCGAAGGCTACGGATACCCAGTCGTCGAGTTCCCGGTTTATTTTGGCTATTTCTTCTTCTGCCGAAACCATTTTTGCCCTTTCAAGTTCCCGTTTAAGCCTATTTATCTCGACGAGGCAGCTGGTTATGGTGTAGATTTTTCCAATAAAATGGTCTGGCTTTTCCGCTGGTTTTGGCTTTCCAAGCTTTTCATAGCCGTAAGCAATTACAGCTGTCTGCCGCCCCACATCATCTACATAGTAGTGGCGAAACACTATGTGGCCTCTCGCGGACAACATGCGGGCTAAAGCGTCGCCAAGCATGGGGTTTCGGGCTTGTCCAATGTGGATTGGGTGAATTGGGTTAACGCTCGTGTGTTCGATAATAATTTTCAAGGGTTTTTCAGCCTTAACGAAACCGTAACTGGCGTCAAACTGCCGTACAGATTCTATTGTTAGGGCTGAAAACTCTTCAAAGTTGGCGTGAAAGTTTATGTAGCCTCCGCCAGCGGCAGCCACTTCTCTGACTAAGGAGAAGTTTGACTTGTCCATGGCTTGGACTAGGCGTTGCGCCAGCGCTAAGGGTTTTTCGGCGATTCGCTTTGCCAGTTCAAAGCAGATGGATGTGGCAAGCTGTCCAAAGTCCCATACGGGGGGCTTTTCAAAGGTAAGCTGCTTTATGAATGACGCGTCAATCTGGATTTTTCCAAGGGATTCTTTTAACAGGCTTTCGCATTCCCTTCTCAATTCATTTAGGGGGTTTTCTGAAATCATTAGTTTCGCCTTTTCACATGAACCTTAACAGTAAATGTGAAAAGCTAACCTATAAGCTTACAACAACGCCGCTTTTACATACAAAATCGCCGAAGCCAACTCGATGTTTATATAGGTTAAATGCAGCCAAAATAGGCTGTGGAAGGTGCGCATGCTTTGAAACCCAAAACCAAAATAGTTTTTTCTGAAAAATGTTTAGAGTATGGGTCTTGGCATATTGAAAGCCCTAGGCGGGTGCAAATAGCCTACGAAATATTGAAGGCAAAGGGCTACGAGTTTGTTGAACCAGAACCAGCAAGCGAAGAAGACTTGCTGAAGGTTCACGATGCAGACTACATTCAACTGCTTAAACAAGGAGCCATTGAAGACCCCGACACACCCGCCTACAAGAACATTTACGAGTACGCGAGACTCTCAGCTGGAGGCGCCATCCTAGCCGCAAAAATAAACGGTTTCTCCTTAATGAGGCCGCCGGGACACCATGCTGGCAGATACGGCGCAGCCTTAGGCGCTTACACGAAAGGCTTCTGCTACATAAACAACATCGCAGTCGCCGTGAAACATCTGGATAAGCCCACGCTTATTTTGGACATTGACGGCCACCACGGGAACGGCACACAAGAAATCTTCCTCAGAGACCCCAAAGTTGTCTTTATCTCGCTGCATAGGTACCCTCACTATCCCGGCACAGGCGCGTATTCGGAGGCCAACTGTCTAAACTTTCCATTGCCGGCGGACTGTGGAGAAGCTGTCTACCTAAAAACTCTTGAAGAAGCCTTGCGGAAGGTGGATATGCAGAAAATTGAGGTTATCGCTGTTTCAGCCGGTTTTGACGCCTACGCCGGAGACTTAGCCTCTCTTGGGTTGACGGAAAAAACCTATAGAAGAATAGGTGAAATTTTGGCTTCTTTCGGGAAGCCGACGTTTTTCGTTTTGGAAGGCGGATATGTAGGCGAAAACATTGGAAAGTGTATAGACGAGATGCTTAAACCTTTAAGTGAACATTAAGTTTATCAACAGAAAGAAACATTCTTCTAAGAATATGAAACGGTTTAATGGTAAAGTGGCTGGAGCCCTAATATTCGTCGGCGCCGTCCAGTTTATTCTCGGCATGTTAATCGCTGAATGCATATACCCAAACTACAGTGTTGCAAGCAATTACATAAGCGACTTGGGAAAATTGGGCACTGCGTCCGCTCCAGTTTTTAACACGTCCGTTTTCGTGCTTGGCTTAACAGTGGCGGTCAGCGCCTACTTTTTGAGGCATATCGTCCGCAACAAGGTTTTCTTAGGCTTTCTAGTGCTGTGTGGAATAGGCGCCATGGGTGTTGGAATATTCCCAGAGGACTTTGGCATAGTGCATACCGCAGTCTCCTTCATTGCATTCCTTTTTGGCGCATTGTCCGCCATAGCCTCATACAAGTATCAGAAGCCACCCCTATCCTATTTCGCCGTAATCTTGGGTTTGACTTCGCTGGCAGCCCTTGTGATGTTTGCAACAGGCATCTATCTTGGTTTGGGCAAGGGCGGCATGGAACGCATGATAGCCTACCCAATGCTACTGTGGGCTATAGGATTCAGCGGACATCTAATAAGAGAATAGAAAAAGGGAAACAAAAGGAGCAATTTAACGACTTTTGCTAGCCTTTTTACTCTTGCGGAGCACAGCTGCCGCAGAAGTTGCTGACATAAGTGTAGCCGTTAAAGCAAGCACCGATGAGAACTCTGGAATTATAAGCTCGGAAAGTACGATAGTGGTCTGGATATTTCTTTCAACATCAACCATTGTGCTGTTTTCATAAAGCCCGTAAATTGCAGTGATATTGTGAGGCCATAGAGTGTAAGGTCCAGTGGCGTTTAGGATTAAGGAAAGCACTGTTAGCCGAACCCATCCAGTCATGTTTGTCTGCCCGCTGGCGGTTAGCGTTCCATCAGCGCATTTAACGGTCACATCTGCGCCTGGCACGTCCAAACCGAGGGAATCTACTACATGAACGTCGAGGTACCAGTTAACATAAATCATCGCTTGCCCATAGATTTGCGTTATCGTGGATGTCGAGTTAACTGCCCAAATTACAGACTGCCCATATAATTCTACTTTGTCAACATTCGAGTCGGTTGCATTTACCCTTGAATAATGATTAAGCGATACCGTTTCAGCGTGTATATTGTAGGCAGAAGTCTCGGCGAAATCTGTGAATACCAGCCATGTAAACATTGAATTGTACAGCACCGTGTTAACTGAATCTTTGAAAACAAAGCCCCATCCATTGACTTGCACATTGGTTAAGGTGACGTTGGGGGCGAAACCTCCCATTCCTTTGGTGACTGAACAATTTTCTAAGAAATTCCATTTGGCAATTAAGCCTGGTTTAGTTTCGTTTATTACGCATTGGGTTGTGTTGGCATCTATTCCCAAACTATAAATGATAGTGGAATCTTTCACTTGAGCCTCTGCATTGCCTATTCCATACAAGACGTAAACGTTGGCGTTTTCCATGTTAAGGTGGGATTCATCGTTCACAGAAACCATGGTTGCTCTGGAGTAAGAAAAATTAAGCGTTGAAGAGTGATACGCCCGCACTTCCCCAAAAGTAGATCGGA
>CAZZMT010000054.1:0-16718 GCA_964655395.1 uncultured Candidatus Bathyarchaeia archaeon
CAGATTAAGCCTGAACGAGTCTATTTGGGATACGACAGCAAAAACTGCGAACTGCCAGAACCAGAACGGCAGAAAGTGCTGGAGCTGGAGCGACAACTCAAAGCCTTCACTAAAGTGAAACGCAAACTCTTCCGAAAAGCGTGATGGGAGCTTTTTACTGACTAGGTAACTTTTAAAAGCATGCTAGGCGCGGGGTGGTTTGTTCGTGAAGAAGAAAGTAACCATTGAATTTATATTCGATGACGAAAACTTCGATCTTGACGCTATAACCCACGAGTTTATACTAGAAACTTTGAAAGAAGCAGGTCTAATAGACGAAGACGATAAGCCTGATTGGAAAATCAAAATAGAGCTAATAGATGAAAATGATGACGACGAAGCCTACGATGAGCTTTACAATCGCATAATTACGGAAAGAGAAAAACTTGAACTAGAAAGGCTGAAAAGACACGAGAAACTTCAACGCTTAATCCATAAACGCCAAAGTTACAAAGCTTACGTCATATAGCCTGAGCAAAACAACATTCTTTTTACTATTGCTTACACCAATTTGAAGCTGACCTCGGAAGTGAGAAGGTTAATGAATGGCACCTCTGGTATGGACGGCTATCTTTTAGAGAGGCCTTTAGGGCAAACCTGCAATGAAAAATTAAAGAATGTTGAAACGTAGTTCAAGAAACGAGAAAACAGCATTTGAGATAATTGGTGAGAACTATCCAAAATGTAAGAAAGGCACAATTAAGAAATAGAAACAGGTATTATGACGTAAAACGGTTAGTGAGACGTTTGCGTTTACTAGCAAATATGTAGTAGGTTCGGATTCATAATGGCTGTTGCCAATAAATAGAATCAGAACAAATGAACCTCGGGAAATAACTCGTTGATTGCAACATAAAATTACCCACTACCCTGCATTCATTGTCTGCATGGAAAAAACCGTTGAGTGGATTGTTTCAACAGGTAAAGGGGCGGACATTAAACTCAAAGAATACGGGTGTACCACATTTTAAAATGAGCATAAACCTCAATGTGAATAAGGAAATCAAACACGTTACTTCCAACAGGCTCCTGTTTTCATACTCCCAGTTTTGGTATGCATGCCAGATACACCCTTCTCAGTTCTTGCTTGTCTATGTGGTGGTATATGTCTATTGCTTCTTTTCTTTTGTCTCCTCTGAGTTCTTTCACGTATTCTCTTGGCATGCCGTTTCTTAGAAGCCATGTAGTGAACCAGTGTCTAAAACAGTGCGGCCCGAAATGGTCTTCAAGCCTAGGCGAATTTGGATCATGAAGGCCCAGGCGTCTTGCATATTTGACTATGGCCGTGTATAGGCCATTCCTGTCCAGCCTATTTAGGCTTTGGTAGCTTATGAAAAGCGCGTTCGTAGGCGGGTTCAGCTTCTCCCTAACCCTAAGCCACCTTCGAAGCGCAGCTGCGCATTCATCGTCAAAGAAAACCGTCCTGTTGCTCCTCTTTGGAGTTGGCTTAAGCGTTATCGCGTATTCCTCCCAGTTTATGTCTTCAACGTCAAGCCTCAGCAGTTCGCCCCGCCTAATCCCAGTTTTAGCCAGCAGCATGGCAATAGCCTTGTCTCTTGGATCCAGAATAGAGTTGACTAGGCGGCTCATCTCCTCAACGCTGAGGAGCTTACGCTCCGGATCATCAAAACCGCTCTTATACCGCCGCAGATACCTTTTCCTAAACGGCAAAACTATATTACTGGAAACATAGCCCTCAAAGGCCAAGTAATCGTAGAAGGCTGAAAGCGCCGAAAAATAATTCTCAACAGTCTTATGCTTGGCTTTTCTATCATAAATCACATGCCTCAAAAAATCCCTTAGGACCTGCACGTTCACTTCTTCGAGGTTTATGCCACGCCTTTCAAGAAACTTCAAAAAGATTCTGACACTTGAAACATACCTTCTTACGCTTTCAGCGGTCATGCCCCTTAGCCTGCAGTCCCTTCTGAAATCCTCTAATAATGCCAGCGGGTTCTGCAGCGTTTTTAGGCTTAGCCTTTCCATCGCCAGCCTCTCCCCCTATACTCAACCAGCCCGTAGGCTTCCAGGGCTTCAAGCTGCCTGTCAACAGCCTTAACCAGCTCCACATCAGACGGGTCAATGTTCAGATGAGCCAAAATCTCCTCCTCACTGTAGGATCCGCCCCTCCTCAACAGTTCTATAAGATCTCTGTCGAACCTCCTCACACCCTCAAAAGCCTCCTGGAGAAACGGCTGAACACGATAACGCCTAAGCTCATTATCCAAGTTCTCCACAAGCCTCTTCAAAAGCCTGTTCTCCTCGCGAAGCTTCCTCAACTCCTCCTCAGCGCCTCGCAAACGCTTAACAAGCTCAGCACGGCTAAGATAGCTTTCATCGCCTTCTTCACGCCTAATAGAATCCTCAACACGCTCAACCACAAACCTAGAAATGGAAACACCAGCCCTCTCAGCCCTACGCCTCCAATCCTCAACCATCTCCAAAAAAGGCAAATAAACATAAATCGCCCTATCCTTAATAGTCCGCGTCTTACCCCTACTCGGCTTCGTCGCAACCACCAACAAAAAGCAAAACCAGGTATTTAAAATTTACCAGTAAATTAGTGCGGGGGGTGGGATTTGAACCCACGAACCCCTACGGGACAGCCGTTCCGCGAAACTTCAAGGGTTTCTCCTCAGGGCTGCGCCTTTGGCCAGGCTTGGCAACCCCCGCATCTTTCTTTTTATCTTCTAATTGCGGGGTGGAATTAAGTTTTCCCTTTCGCTACACCAGTTCTCTGAAATCTTCTTTTACCGTTGTTAGCACCACGTGAGTGTTTGTTCTTTCCACATAAGGCATTGCTAGCAGCCGTTTTGCAAATTTGCTTAGCTCTTCTCTGTTTTTGAATTTGGCGATTATCATAGCGTCTATTAATCCAGTTACGTCGTAGACGCAGCAAACGTTTGGAAGCTTTGCAATTTCGTTTTCCACCTCCAGTAGGCGACCTTTGGAAACCGTTAATTCAACGACAACCGTCAATTCGTAGCCTAGTTTTTCATGGTCAACAATGGCTGTGTAACCCTTTATCACGTTGCTTTCTTCAAGCTTCTTAATTCTTGAAAGCACGGTGCTTGTTGAAACGCCGCATTGTTTTGCAAGCTGTCTCGACGAAGCCCTTGCATTTAACGTTAAAGCCCGCAGTATTTTGAGGTCAATTTCATCAAGAGAAATCTCCTTTTTAACGTCTTTCCGCTCAACTTTTTCGTCTAAAATATCGTCATAAACACTTGAACGGCCCACTTTGGAGCGCACCTCCTATTCGTTTTACATTTGTCTAGTATAACTCGTTTACTATTTAACATTTGTTGCTATTTTTGTGAAAAAGCCTTTTATATTTACAGTTTAAACAATCATTGCTGTAAAATTTAGTGTGTGAATAACATGAGAAGTTTACAACGCAGAAATCAAAACATTGAGTTATGTTTCAAACTCATGAAGAACGCAGAGCACGTTCTGCTACACTTCACAGATTTACTGGGCTATTTTAGGGGAAGAACCATCCCAGTGGACGAGGTGGAAGACGCAATAGCTGAAGGCGTAGGCTTCGACGGTTCATCCTTGGTTGGCGGTGTTGGCATAGAGGAAAGCGACATGATAATGAAACCGGATATAGCCACTTTCACTGTTTGCCCCTACTACTTCTACGACAAAAGCGTCGTCAGCTTCATATGCAACCTATACACACCGGAAGGAAAGCGCTTTGAGGGAGACCCCCGTTATATTTGCCAAAAAAGTCTTGAAAAAATGCGGAGGGAAGGATACGAACCGACAGCGGCGGCGGAACTGGAATTCTATTTAGTGCAAAAAACTCCGGATGGAAGTTTTCAGCCAGTTGAAAATCACTTGATAGACAAACACCGGTATTTTGACATTGCTCCAGGACGAGATTTAACCGAAAGTTTTAGGCTGGATTTGGCCAACGCGCTTCTTACCATGGGCATAGATGTTGAACGTGAACACCACGAAGTTGGAGCAGCTCAGAATGAAATTACATTCAAATACGCCGATCCCGTGGCAACATCAGACAATATTGTGCGGTACAAATTTGCAGCCAAAGCTGTTGCTGACAGAAAATATGGTTGGATAGCCACTTTCATGCCTAAACCATGGTTTGGAAAACCCGGAAGCGGTATGCATATCCACCTCGGGCTTTTCGACGTTAAAACTGGCAGAAACCTGTTCTATGATAAAAATGGATATGCTTACCTGTCGCAGAAGTGCCGCTACTTTATAGGCGGAATTCTTGACCATGCAAGAGCTTTATGCGCCATCGTCGCTCCCGCAGTCAACAGTTACAAGAGGCTTGTTCCTGGATATGAGGCACCTGTCTACATCACGTGGAGTAGAAAAAACCGCTCAGCCCTAATAAGGGTGCCAGAATACTTCCCGGGGAAAGAAAACGAAGCGAGAATAGAGTTCCGATGTCCAGACCCCCTATGCAATCCGTATTTGGCTTATGCCGCCGTTTTTGAAGCTGGACTAGATGGGATCAAAAAGAAAATCGAACCCGGTGACCCGGTTGACTTTAACGTGTACCATCTGAGCGAAACCAAACGTAAAGAACTTGGGATAAAGCTTCTGCCAACATCACTTAAAGAGGCGTTGGAAGAATGGGAAAGCGATGACATATGCATAAGAGCCTTAGGCAAAGAGAATGCTGAAAAATATCTGGAGCTGAAAATGCAAGAGTGGAAGGAATATGAACCTCATAAACCTGAAAACGAAAACGAAGTTACATGGTGGGAGCAGCAAAAATACATTTACGCCTAAGCCTTAAGCTTAACCATTAACTTCTCGATTTTCACCCTTTTCAGCAAATTAACATCCTAACCAGCTCGTTAACAACAGCCTCAAAAACCGCTTTGCCTTTCTCCGCTGAAGCTGTTGTTGACACGCCAAAAACCCGAATTGGTGCGGTCAGCCGTGTCTAATGGGAGGGTTATGCCCTCTACTTGAACTGGTGTTTGCGAACCTCTTCATTAACAGCCTTATTCATGCTTACAAGATGCGGGTGCAAGGCTAAATTCATGGAGGTTTCTTCAGCTCCAGCGTGTTCTCTTTCTTCGGGCTTGAAAATTTCTGGAAGAAGTTTGCTAGACGCTGGCCATCATTGGAAAATGGACGCGAATATGCCTTCTTCTCTAGTTCCATGGCCAGCTTCGCCAAAGCGTTTAGGTTTCCACTATGCCCATTAACTATAACGACTTTTTAACGCCGTGATAGCTTTAGGGCTAAGCAAATCTCCTTCACGTAACTTTTGAAAGCTTCAGGCGAAACATGCACTGTGCCAGAAAATTGCCGATGGTGGTGGCTTACACCGAAGGGTATTACTTGCAAACACACAACACTTGTGCGTTTGGCAGTTTCCTCAGCAATGGCCTTTGCAATAAAATGGTCTGTTCCCAGAGGGTTATGTGGACCATGTTGTTTGTTTGAGCCTACTGGAATTATGACAATATCATTTTGCTGAAATATTCTTTTGCTTCAAGCCAGCTCATCTCTTGAAGTAGAAACTTCATGGTTTTCACTTCCACGAAACTGTTTTATTAGAAAAGTTTTTGAATATAAGCTTAAATTCAGACAAGGTGAATCGCCACTTGAAGGCTTTAATTCTCGCTGGTGGATTTGGAACCAGGCTTAGGCCTCTGAGTTGTACAAGGCCGAAAACACTGTTTCCCGTGCTCAACAAGCCCATTGTAAAGTGGATTATGGAGAGGCTTTCCCAAAACAACATCAACGAGGTGGTATTTGCCACTAACAGCCAAACAGCGTTCCACTTAAAACAAGCAAAAATTTCAAGCATTAGAATGAAAATCACCTACTCATACGATCCCCCCAAAAAACCTCTGGGAACTGGTGGTGCCATAAAAAGGGCTGAGAAGTTTTTGGCGGATGAAGACTTTCTTGTTGTTAACGGAGATATTTTCGCGGACATAGACTATTCCGAAATTATTAAGCTGCATAGAGAGAAGGATGCCATTGCAACAATAGCTCTTCACCATGCCAAAGACCCAAGCAGATATGGAGTTGCAGAGTTGGCGGAAGATGGAAGAATAAAATTTTTTGTTGAAAAACCCACAGCTTGGCATTCTTCACAAAGCTTAATAAACGCCGGAATTTATGTTCTAAACCCAAAAATTTTTAGTTATATCCCTAAGGGACAAAAAGTCTCTTTGGAACGGGAAATTTTCCCAATTCTTGTGAGAGAGGGAAAACTTTACGGTTATCCTTTTAGGGGATTATGGACGGATATAGGCAAAATCGAAGATTATCTTGAAGTGAACAAGGTTCTGCTCGAAATTTTTCATAAAAAAATGGAAAACACCATTAAAGGAGGGGGCAAAATAATACCTCCTGCAATCTGCGGAGAGAACACTTTTGTTGGGAAAGACTCCGTAATTGGGCCTTATGCCGTTATGGGAAGAAATGTTCACGTTGGAAAGAACGTCCAAATAAAGAACTCGGTAATATTTGATGGTGTCTCTGTCGGAGATTCAAGCGTCATCAATGGCGCGGTCATAGGAGAAAACGTCACCATCGGAAGAAACGTCACGATAAGCGAAAACTGTGTTATAGGAGACTACACCGTTATCAAGGACATGGTGACGCTGACAAAAGGAGTTATAGTCTGTCCGGCAAAAGAAATTCTTGAAGACATAACAACCCCAAAGTGTATATTCTAAACGAATGGTGTTCCAAATGTTTAGTGCTCGAAGACTTTTTGGGACAAACGGCATTCGAGGTGTAGTGAACAAGGAGTTAACTCCAGAACTTGCAGTCAAAATTGGGTGCGCCACGGGAACTTTCTTTCAATGTGGGAAGTTAATAGTTGGACATGATGCTAGAACAAGCAGTCCAATGCTTGCAAGAGCAGTTATTGCTGGGTTAAACGCCACAGGTTGTAATGTATTGTTCGCGGGCATAGCGCCCACACCTGCCATTCAGTACGCAGTAAAAAGTCGAAAGGTCGACGGTGCAGTTATAATAACGGCGTCTCATAATCCTCCAGAATACAACGGAATAAAAGTTGTTTGGAGCGACGGAATAGAAATCTCGCGGGATCAAGAAATAGAAATTGAGAACACCTTTTTCGGGAACGCGATACGATATGTGGAATGGAACAAAATTGGAGAAGTGCAAACGCTCACTGGAGTCATCGACGAGTACATAGAGGCGATCAAGGGGCATGTTGATGTCGCTAAGATAGCGAAAAAACATTATCATGTTGTTGTGGATGCTGCAAACAGTGTAGCCGCCCTCGCAGTTCCAAAGCTTTTACGAGATTTAGGATGCAAGGTTACGACGATAAATGCAAACATTGACGGAACATTTCCATCAAGACTGCCCGAGCCGCGACCAGAAAACCTCACGGAATTGGCTCAGACAGTTAGGGCTGTAAACGCGGATGTTGGGGTTGCATTTGACGGAGACGCCGATCGCGCCATTTTTGTCGACGAAACTGGAGAAATCCATTGGGGTGATAAGACCTTCGCCCTAGTTGAGAAATACTTCCTAATAAGAAACCCGGGCGAAAAAATAGTCTCTCCAATAAGTTCTTCGATGCTGGTTAAGGATGTCGCAGACGCTTATGGCGGAGAAATTGTATGGACAAAAGTTGGAAGCGTAACAGTGTCCCACACCATGAAAAAGCTCAATGCAAAACTTGGTGGAGAGGAAAACGGCGGAATCTTTTACGGACCTCATCAAGCCGTCAGAGATGGGGGAATGGCAACAGCTTTAATATTGGACATAATGGCCGACACAAACAAAAGCCTCTCAAACCTTCTCGGCGAATTGCCTAGCTACTTTATTAAAAAGGGCAAGGTGGAGTGTCCCAACGAACTTAAGGAAAAGGTCTTGGAAAAAATTATCGAGCAAACGAGAGGCTTGAACACAAGCACCGTAGATGGTGTGAAAGTATGGTTTGAGGACAAAAGCTCCATTCTTGTTAGGCCTAGCGGAACAGAGCCGTTGTATAGGCTTTATGCGGAGGCAAAAACTAAAGAGAAGGCTGAAGCGCTCATCCAAGAGTTCAGTTTAAAACTTAAAAGGATAATCGACAGTGTAAAAGGCTAAGCATCGGGAGAAAAGATGACACTGAAAGCAAACCCGGAAACTCTAAAAGGCAAGAATTCGGAAGATAAAAAAACAACAGTTAGCATTGTGGAATGCAACCGTGTTGGCATACTTCACGCTTGCCTTTTAACAGAGGCAAATTTCAAAGTTACATGCGTTGACAATGACCGTGCGGTGGTGGAACGCTTATCTAAGGGAAAGGCTCAGTTTCTAAAACAGGAAATAGAACCTATTCTTAAGAAAAGTTTGGAAAATGGAAGATTGCAAGTTACGTATAACTTAGAAGACGCAGTTTCTCAAAGTAATGTTGTATTGGTCACCACGCCAGCGACAATAAATGAAAGCGGAAGAGTCGACTATTCCAGTATTGAAAAAACATTGAAAAAACTTGGCTCGCACATGCAAAAAGACACACTAATTATATTAACAAGCGTTATTGGAATAGGCGTCACAGAAAGCCTAAAGGAAACTCTTGAAAGCTCCTCCGGATTTAGAGTAGGAGTAGACTTTTACCTCGCTTATAGCCCCGTTCCATTTCCGGAAAAACAAACTATAAGCAGTTTAACAAAATTTAGGCGCATTGTCGCTGCCTTTGACGACGTAAGCCTTGAAAAAGCGTTAAAGGTTATAGGGGCGATAACCAAAGAGGCCATGGCAACGTTGAGCATTAAAACGGCTGAGGCTGCCGTCTTATTTAATACGGCATATCGAAGCGTTGGCTCCGCGTTAGCTAACGAGTTTGCGCGTTTATGTGAGAAAACTGGTGTAGACTATTTATCTGTTCAAAACATGCAGCCGCTCTCCTGGGAAACTCTTTATCAACCAGCGCTTAACAATTTTGGCGAAAACCCCCTTTTAATGCTACTTGAGGAAGCTGAAAATCATAACGTTAAACTCAGAATTCTGCAAACAGTTCTAGATTCAAGCGATGAAAATGTAAAACATGGGATTAGCCTCATTCAAGAGGCTTTAAAAACTTGTGGAAAGGCGATGCGCAAAGCGAAAATTGCAGTGCTTGGAGTTTCCCAAACACGGAACATAACTGACAACCCGAAAGGTGTGCTGAAAACTTTTGTCAAGATTCTCGAAAGGAAAGGGGCTAAACTCAGCTTTTATGATCCTTATCTATACCGAAAAGCATCCGCTGAAAGACGAATTTTCGAGGAAAGTTTAATGAAAGCCGTTGAGGGAGCTGATTGCATAGTTGTTTTTACTGGACACGACCAGTTTAAACGGTTAAATTTGGGGAAAATCAAGCTTTTAGTCAAAATGCCGGCTGCGATTGTTGACTTCGAGGGAATTTTTGATCCGTATAAAGTTGAAGGTGAAGGCTTTGTGTATCGTGGTCTCGGGAGAGGAGTTTGGAGAAAATGAAAAGAAAAATAGGAGTAGCGGTTATTGGAGTAGGGTTCTGGGGAAGAAATCACGCAAGGGTTTATAGCGAACTTGAGGAAACGGAGCTTTTAGCGGTCTGTGACATCGACGCCGAAAAGGCCAAAAATGTTGCCAAACAATTCGGCGTAAAAGCATATACTGAAACGGGAAAAATGCTGAAAAGGGAAGACATAGAAGCTGTCAGCGTCTGTACATGGTCAACAAGCCTTGCAAAGGAAACAATGAAAGCCTTGAAGGCTGGAAAACACGTGCTAGTTGAAAAGCCCATGGCTGCAAACCCGAAACAAGCAGAAGCACTAATAAAAACAGCAGAGAAAGAGGGATTGCACCTCTCCGTTGGTTTTTTGATGCGTTTTATTCCGGGAGTGCAATACATGAAACGGGCCATCGAAGACAAGAAGATAGGCGAGCTTGTGTGCGCAACGGCGAAAAGGGTTTCCGAGTGGCCTGAAAGAATTGGAGACATAGGTGTCGTGAAGGATCTGGCGATCCACGACATCGATATAGCGCGTTATCTGTTTGGTGGAGACCCAATGGCGGTTTACGCGAAGACTGGAAACATGAAACATAAGCTTTTTGAAGATTACGCCCATATCATGCTTACTTTTGAGGGGGACAAAAACGCTTTCATAGAAGCCAACTGGTTAACCCCATATAAAACGCGAACTCTGGTGGTCACTGGAAGTCAAGCAATAATGAAACTTGACTATATCACGCAGGAGTTGACGATAGAAGATGCAAAGGAAACTGTTCAACCTAGAATCCCGTGGCAGGAACCGTTAAAACTCGAGCTTCAACATTTCGTAAACTGCGTTTTAGGAAGAGAAAAGCCGGTTATAACTGGATTTGACGGTTTAAGGGCTTTGAAAATTGCTGAAGCTGCTTTAAAATCCTCGAAGACAGGCAGACTTGTGAAATTAACAGAGTAGTGGAAGCCGCTATCTTTTTAGTCTAAAGGGTTTCCCTTCAAACAAGATTTTCTCTGGAATTTTCTCCTTCCATTTTTTCAGAAAGGGCAAATCTTCGCTTTCTTTTCGAAGCTCGTCTGGAAGCATTTCTGGAATTTCGTCCCTTATTGGGTACCATCTTAAACATTTTGGGCAGACTATTAATCCCTCAACAATTTCATCCTTTTCCTCAAAAACGTAAAGTTCAAGCGGGTGATGTTTATCAATTGGACATGCCAATATTTCCATAAGCTTCCTTTTCATATTACGCCCACACACTATATAGGCTTAAAACGTCTTTTATTAAATTTGCTAATGGGCTGAGCCTTTACACAGAATGTCTATTACGGTCTGGTACCAGTTTGGTCCAGTGGTTCGCACAACTCTGCCGAAGGATATTTCGAAGTCTACATGCAGTTTCTGTAGTTTATCAGCAACTTTCACCATGGTTTTTTCTACTGGATTTTCATTTCTGTTTGCGTGTTCAAAGGCGTAAAAGTGTATCCAGCCATCTCCACCCTTCAACGCTGAAAAGGCGTATGGCAGATATTCAAGGGCCTTTTCTGGCAAGGGCATAAGAACTCTATCTGCTATGTTGCTGAGTTTTTGCTGTATTACGTCTTTTGCATCTCCTTCTATCGGAACCACTTTTCCATCAACCCTGTTGAGCCTAATGTTTTCCTTCATAAACTGAACTGCGGCAGGGTTTATGTCTATTGAATAGATTTTTGCCGCGTTGGAATGCTTGGCAATTACGATGGAGAAGCAGCCCACCCCAGCAAACATGTTTACAACAGTTTCTCCATCCCTGACCAGTTTGGCGATTCGCATCCTCTCATAGAAAAGTCTAGGCGAGAAATAACAGCTTGCCAGGTCAACTGCGAAAATGCATCCGGATTCTCTGTGAACCGTTTTTGTCTTGTTTTCCCCAGCTATATATTCAAGTTTTCTTAGTCTAAAGTCTCCGTGGATTGGGCTGACTTGAGCTAAAACTGTTTTGACATTTTTATGAACCTTCATTATTGTTTCAGCAATGATTTGGCCATATTTTTTCGAGTTTTCATTTAGCCGAATAACTGCGATGTCTCCGATAATATCATAGGAACTGTAGATTGCGTTTAGTTCTTCAGTGGGTAGTGCAGCTGCTAAGAGCGTCTTTAATCGCCTTCTCATGATAGCGCTTCCTTATGGTTGAATGAGAGTTTTAGGTTTGGAAACATTTAAAAATAAATAAGCCTCATTGTCAAGGGGAAAACTATGGAGAAAACGGCTGTCGGACTGGTTTATGAATGTTTAAGGTGTGGAGCTAAAGTTTCCACTGAAGAGTTAGAGCTCCGAGGTGGAGAGATAAAGTGCACGGTTTGCGGCTACAGAGTTTTGAAAAAAATAAGGCCGCCGGTGGTTAAGAGGGTTAAAGCTAGATAAGTTGTTTATTAACAGCCATTTGTGTTATGGTGGCTTTCAAGTTTGGCTGTAGAAGGCTAGAAGAGTTCTCTTTCGCCTATTTTACGTAAGGCTCTGCCTCGAAGCTTTATAGCTGGTCCAACGACTTCTTCTGGTTGTTTTTCAACGGTTTTTCTTTTTACAGTTTCACCGCAGATGCCTCTTGGGAGTAAGCGTCTTTTGACGCAGATGGCATATGAACAGTTTGCCACGTTGCACATGTCTTCTGTCCATCTGCACCATACACCGTCTCGACGGAAAATGGCAGCGTTCTTGCCGCACTTGAACAGTTCGCATCTGGGAGAACACATTTTTGCTTGTTCCAAGACTACAACACGACCTTTAAGCCGCAATAAAACCTTGTCTTCATCATTCCCGAGCTTTGTTCTGTAAAAATTTCTGAAAACAATTGATATAAAGTTTTTCCCGCTGGGCTTCATATTTGAGCTCTAGCTTTTAGAAGCCTTTAAGCCTTGACGCGCCCTTTCCTTACAACCTCCAAAACTGTGAAGAGCACTATAGCCGCCACTATCAGAACCACAGTTGTAAACCATGGGGTTTCAACAAGGAAGCCGGCCAAAACAACATATCTGGCCAGCTTAACCTCTATGGGGCTAGCTTCGCTTATCGCCTTAACAACAGAAGACGTGATGGACACAGCTGGCTGATTTTGATTTGCCAAATACACCTTTATTGTTAAAGTGCCTCCGTTTTCTGTGAAGTTGACTATGCCATTAGCTCCCGTCTGCTTGGAGTCTATTTGGACGCCGTTTCTTTCAAGGACTACGTTGACGTTTGGGATTGGTTGTCCAAAATAGTCGACAACCCTCACATAAATGGGCAGTTTATAGAGAACGCAGTAAATTGTCAGTGTTTTCTCCTCGAAAAGTTCAACAGTTGTTGCATTTAATAAAACACCTTTTGATGAAATTTTTACGTTGTAAACTCCGAGGACGCAGTTGAAGGTGACGCTGCCATTCTGGTCTAGGGTGCCCGTAGCGTTCAATCCACTCATAGCTTCTTGAACCTCCACCAGAACGTCGTGTTGTATTGGAGTTTTATTTCTGTCCACAACTTTCACTTCTAAAGACAAGACTGGACAGACTATTGTTATGTTGTTCCATGGAACAGACTTTAGCCCGGTCAATGTGTCGTTGTTGAAATTGAACGTGCGTCCATAGCGGGAGGCCGCTATTTTATATGTTGCGTTTGTGAGGAGCGATTTAAGTTGTGCTATGCCATTAATGTCTGTTCTGGAAGTGTTTGTTTCTGTTTTGTTCTCTATTCCCCCCAGCTCTGTTGTGTATGTGACTGTGAGGTTTAACTCCACAAAGGGGATTTTTACCGCCATATTTTGTTGGCTTACGACAGTTATGTTTAGGTTTGTAAGCTGGCATGGTAGTTTCAGTCTTATGCCCTCGTCTGTAATGTTGAAGTTGGAGACTCCGACCTTAACCCTCTTAAAGTATGCCGTAGCGTTGTATTCTCCTCTTTCCAGCCACATGGTTGCAACTCCGCTTCCATCACTTATAATGTCGTAGGTTTCATTAGCGCGCCTATCATACACCTTTATCAAAACGTTTGATACTGGTTCGCCTGCGAGGTTGCATGGAACTATCTCCGTTTTGAAACCTGGAACGGCGAATACTTGTGTGTCGTTGACTTTTTTGGCTACGGGTTTTGGTGTTATGCTCAAGCTGTAATTTCCAACAAGCACCCCTTCTGGGACGCACCAGTTATACTCCACAACGCCATTGAAAACTTGGCATGTGCCGTTGTGGATTGTTTTATCTCCCAACTTTATCGTTATGGTTACGTTGTTGCCGTTAAACTCCCAGTAGTCGACAGCCTTAATCTTAACTGTGTCGCCTCTATGGTATTCTATGCGGTCTGTTAAACCTATGAAAAACGTGTCATACGCTAGGGTTTGGTTGAAATAGATTGTGTAAGTTCCAGTGTAGTTTGTGTGGGCGCCTCCGAAATTCTCTGGATAATGGAGTGTTGTGTTTCCCATACCTGTGCTTGTTATGTTTATGGATGCGAGCGACCAGTATGTTTCGTTTGCGGGTGTTTTAACGGTGATATTGGCGACGTAGATGGCCTCTACTCCTCCGGTAATGCTAACAGTAATGTTGATTGTTGTCGTGCCTTCTTGGAATTGGGTTGGATATTGTGGCTTATCCACTTTTATATTGTAGGCTGTTTCTATGTAAAACCATGATGGCGGAGAGTTGATGCTGGCGTTTACATCGCGCAGAGTCACCGTGTAATTTCCGCCTGGAAGCTGGGGGACTGCAAAGGAGCAGTTTACAGAGTTTTCAATGGCATAACCCCATGCAACTTTTGTGCTGTTAAATAGGACTTCGTACATGCCGTCCGTGGTGTTTATGGTTCCGATAAGCGTAATGGGTTCTCCAACTTTTCCAGTTCTAGTGATGGGTGAAATAGAAATTATCCTTACATCGGCCGCGTAAACTTGCAGGGGGACCAGTTGGGAGAAAACTGTTAAAACAAGCATTACTGTTAATGTGTTTATTGTCATTGTCTTTTTGTTCAATTTCGCCGCACTCCAGTTATTTATTAATGTGCTTGTTTTTAAGCGATGTGAACATTTACTATTAACGGCGCATTTTAAACTTTGCCTTTAGAAAAACATTTATCCAACAGAGCTCAGCACTGGTGCAGTGCATGGTAGATGATTGACGAAATCTTAAGCCTTGTTGAAAAACATGAGCAATGGCGTGGGAAAGAATGTTTAAACCTTATTCCATCTGAAAATGTTATGAGCCCGGCTGTGCGGAGTCTTTTGGCTTCTGAGCTTGGACACCGTTACACGGCGAGAGACCGCTTTTACATGGGTACACGTTTCATGGACGAAATCGAACAGTGTGGAGAGAAACTGGCAAAAGAGGTTTTCGGGGCGGAAACCGCTGACCTCCGCCCACTTTCCGGACACATTGCAGACATGATTTTTCTCGCATCTTTTACCAAACCCGGAGACGTACTCATGTGTGTTTCTCCGGAGGACGGCGGTTATCCCGGTTTGTGGGACGATGGGTTAGCTGGGCTTTTGGGTTTGAAGGCTGTTCCATTCCCCTTTTCGAGGGAAAACATGAAAATCGACGCGGAAAAAGCTAAGGAAGCCATCGAGCGGTTTAAGCCCAAAGTTTTGGTTTTTGGGGCTAGCTTAATCCTTTTCCCCCATCCGGTCAGGGAGTTGGCGGAAACTGCGCATGAATGTGGTGCAATCGTGGGGTTTGACGGTTCCCACGTTTTGGGGTTGATTGCTGGAAAACACTTCCAAGATCCCTTGAGGGAAGGTGCCAACGCCCTTTTCGGCTCGACTCATAAATCTTTTTTCGGTCCTCAAGGTGGCATATTTTTGGCGGATAAAGAGCACGGCGAAACGGTGAAAGCCAGAATTTATCCGAGGTTTGTGGATAATGCCCATTGGAACCGCATTGCTGCTTTAACTTTGGCTTTGGCTGAAATGCAAAGGTTCGGCAGAGACTATGCCGGGCAAGTGGTTCGCAACGCTAAGGCTTTGGCTAAAGCCTTGCATGACTATGGTTTTCCTGTGAAATGTTCAAGGCTTGGCTTCACAGAGTCCCATCAAGTCATAATGGATTTTGGGGACTATGAACGGGGCAGAGAAGTTGCCGAAAAACTTCAAAAAGCCAACATTATCGTTGACTGTGTTGTAAGGCTTGGAACATGCGAGGTCACGAGGCGTGGAATGAAGGAGGGGGAGATGGCTAAAATAGCTGAACTCATAAAGCGAACAGTCCTCGACAAAGAGAACCCCGAGAACGTTAAAAGAGAAGTGGTTAAGCTTTGTTCAGAATTCCAAAACATTGAATACTGCTTCAAATAGTGAAAAGAGCCTTTATAAAAGCGATTTTTCTTTTACAAGATGATTGAAAGATGAGCCTTGTTCCAGACACGCTTATTGAAGCGTTAAAAAAGCATAAGTACCACTTGGTTGGTAGACATTCAGCCGTTAAGCGATGCAGATGGCTTTACGAGTCGCTTGTTCACGGAAGACCATGCTACAAACAGAAGTTTTACGGAATAAAATCTCACCAGTGCATCCAAATGACACCAGCGCTTTTCTACTGCACGCAAAGATGCCTATTCTGTTGGAGGGCCCAAAGCGGAGACCTCCAAATCACATGGGAAGAAACTAAGTTGCCCGTGTGGGATCCGCCAGAAGAAATTGTTGAGGGAAGCATAAAGGCACAGCTGGCTATTTTAAGCGGTTATAAGGGAAATCCGAAGGTGGATCCTCAAAAGTTTAGAGAAGCCTTAAGACCGCGGCATGCGGCCATAAGCTTGACCGGTGAGCCAACCCTATACGGGCCTATAGGCGAGCTCATCCACACCTTCCATAAAAGAGGTTTCACCACCTTTCTTGTATCCAACGGGACGGTGCCGTCTGCCTTGGCAAAGTTAAGCCACGAGCCAACACAACTGTACGTTTCGGTCTGTGCTCCAAACAGGGAAATCCATAAAAAAGTCTGCAGACCCATTTTGCCCGACGCTTGGGAAAAGCTTAACGAAACATTGGAGCTTCTTCAAAGTTTTAGTTGCCCCACGGTTATGCGGATAACTGCTGTGCGCGGTTTAAACATGGGAAACATTGAGGAGTATGCCAGACTTATTGAAAAAGCGAACCCGACCTATGTTGAGCCTAAGGCTTACATGCATGTTGGTTTTTCAAGGCTTCGTCTGGGTTATGGGGGTATGCCAAGCCACGAGGAAATCCGCGAATTCGCCCTTCAACTTGCAAAGGCAACGGGATACAAAGTTATTAATGAA
>CAZZMT010000055.1:0-11761 GCA_964655395.1 uncultured Candidatus Bathyarchaeia archaeon
GCATCGCTTGAGTAGTGGATAACCAACAGGTATGGATCGCTGCTATGCATCCTTGCCTTGCTAAGCGCAAATATGAATAGCCCGATTATCGGTGAACCTACTACGGCAACCATGTATAGGGCTGCACCGCTAGCTATCCCAACAGCAATAGCCCAAAAAGTGAAAGCAATTTCAGCAGGATCCTTAATTGCCGTTCTAAAACGTATCATGCTTAAAGCTCCAATCATCCCCAACGAAAGAGCGACGCTTGAACTTATAGGTATAGTCACCAACGTGACCACTAATCCAACGAGCACCAATGTAAGATTGAAATTTTTGGTATAGATGACGCCCCTGAAAGTCTTTCTGTATACGTAGTAAATGAACATTGTTAAAATGAACGTCACAATTAAACTTAAAAGAACCCGCTCTACAGTCAACGCATAGAAACCCACAGATGGATATAGAAACTCCTGCAACAAACGGTTTAAATCCTCGAGCCAACCCATTTCCAATCGAAATTTAAAAATGTTAGACGTTGTTATAAAATTTTTCACGAGTTTATCGAGCGACCCCATTCTGTTGTGTTTTTGTGTTGTGCTTTTGTACGGTAAAGTTTATTAAATATTAAGATTTGAAATATGTGTGAGGCTGCAAACCATGACATTAACATGTGGCGAATGTGGAGAAGTTTTCGAAAAACCTGTTTTGGCAACGGTTACGTCCAATGGGTTTTCAAGGACTTATTATGCTTGTCCCCGCTGCTTCACAAAAGTTGAGGAACCAGCGCCTCCAAAAACCGAAAGAAAAACTGAAACCTTTATTGTAACTCAAAAAAGCGAGAAGCGTGAGGAAGCTGGGGGGGAATGTCCGCACTTTTTCGGTTTTCTAAAGAAACGCCCCAAAAATATGCCTATACCCGATGAATGCTTGACGTGCAAAAGGATGATTAACTGCCTCGCCTAACAACTCCAATCGCAAGCTTACACAATAAAGGTTTAAGTGCGGTGGCATGCATGTGATTTAGCGAGGCTTACATGGTTGCTTCCCCTTAAAGACTTAAATCGTCCCCTAAAAACACCGCATGTAAACCGCATGTTGCTTGCAACCAACATAATCATATTTCTAGTTTATTGGCTATCGGTGAGGAACATTTTCTTTTCAGAGAAGATTGCCATTCAAATCGAGGACAAGTTTACAATGGTTCCCAGACAAGTTGTGCATGGAGAGAGGCTTTACACGCTTGTTACGTCCATGTTTATGCATGCTGATTGGTGGCACCTTCTTGGCAACATGCTCTTCCTATATATTTTCGGCGATAACGTTGAAGACATTTTCGGCCATGGAGGCTATCTCGCCTTCTACATTACATGCGGGTTAGCAGCGGCTTTCACTCACATACTAAGCCTATATTTGGGTTTAACTTATCCGGCGGATTTTAATGTTGGCGTTTTGGGCGCCTCTGGAGCTATTTCAGGAGTTTTGGGCGCCTATTTTGTGCTTTTTCCAAGGGCGAAAATCTTAACATGGGTTGCCTATTTTATCTTGCCAATTCCAGCCGTGCTTTTTCTGGGTTTCTGGTTTCTGCTTCAGTGGCTTTTCGGCTTGTTCGAAGTTGGCAGCCAAATAGCCTACTGGGCGCATATAGGCGGCTTCATAATGGGGATGATTTTAGCGGCTTCCTTTGGACTGGAGAGGAAAAGGAAAAGAGACGCTAAACTTCGCCTCTAAAAGCTCTGTGGAGAAAGGGGTCCGCCCGTCATGAGCTCCTCATGTTGCATCCAATCAGACTGGGACGGCTACATCATCCCCCAAGAAACAGTGCAACATCGTACAATTAATACATTATGGTTTAAAAGCGTACCCAAATTTTTTCCGAAGCTTTTTGATAGTTCCGGAAACTGTTAGGATGTGCACTGCTGCTGGTTTGGCGGCTATTTCCGTTATGGTGGCTATTGCTGCCCTAACGTGGTCGAGTTCTGTGTGGGCTACACGGATTATGGCGGCTCCTTGTTCTGCGTCGTACTCGATTAACGCGAGGTTTGTTTTGCTTGCGCCGTATTCGCCGTAAAGCCTTAAAACTGCTTCCCAAACAACGTCCATAAACTCTTTCTGGCCGATTTTTTCTCTTGAATCAATTTTCAACGCCAAATATCTACGTCGGACTTTTGCCTTCATGGGCAGTCGCTTCCCTCGTGTATTATGCGGATGCCGGGCGCAACAAAGCTTGGGCTTAGTTTTTCACGGTTTCTTTTAACAATTGTTAGGGGCGCCTTTGAAACAGCATCCAAAGCCGTTGGCTTGTCTAAGTCAAAAAGGGTGGCTAACGCTGCCATCTCCATGGGCTTCCGTAACTGCAATGGGTTTGTGGCTCCGCTTGAAACAACAACCGGCACACGGTAGTCTTCGGCTATGGCTGCTTCCCTCCTTAAGACTGCTAGAAGCCTAATCCTAGCAGGCCCCTTCAGCGTAATAATTGGTTTCACGTCGATTTCGAGGGCTGCGACGCTGCTGGAAGCCAGTTCCGCCTCCGCCTTGTCAAAAAATCTTCTACGGGGATCTGTTACCGGAAAATTTAGGAGGTCCACTCTATGGTCTTTTGCAGCTTGCCTTGCCACCTCCTTGGATTCGCAGACCACAGCAATTATCTCCACCCTTCTCCTGAACCTCCTAAGTTGTTGTAGGAGTTCTCTGGACGTTTTCGGTTTTAGGTCGAGGCGAGAGGCAAAGTCCAGCTTGTTTTCCTGGCAAAGTGCCGCCAACTTTTTGGCGAAAGTTTCCATGGAAACCGTTGGAAGCGGCACGGCCACTAAACGGTAGCCGAGTTCTGAAGCCTTAGCCAGCATAGCTCTTGTTTGTTCAGCATCGTTTAGGTTTGGCTGTAGGTGCAGGTCGGCGAAGCGGCGTTTCATGGGATTATCCCAATTTCCCGGCAAAATTCCGCTATTTCTTTAGGGCTCATCCTTCTAAAATGAATTCGAAAATGTATAGGGTCTGTGCTGCAGAGCCTAACCTCGCCTAGATACGCGGACTGTTTATCCAACCTCAAATATAAGCATCCTTTTTCAATGTGTTGCTCAATTTCGTTGGCTAAAGTTTCCTTGTCCAGACTGTTCAGCGATGAAGCCAGTTTTTGCAGAAAAGCCTTTGCATGCTCCCTATCCCTTATTTTTGCCTCGAAAAGCACTATGGGGTTTCCATGATGCCCAGTTAGGTTTGACCGTTTAAAAGTTAGGTTTTCAGCAACATGCGATGGAAGAGTGTTCCGCACAGCCGCGAGAACTTTCTCCTCATCTTCCGTAGCGTGGGCGAACACCCTTACTTCAATATAGGCCACTGGCATTTTAGAAGACAAAACGACTCATCACGTCTTACTCTTTTCCTTTTTACCTCTTTTAGTTTTCTCCCTTTTTTCTTTCTGTTCAGCTTTCTGCTCGGGCTTTTCTCTAGGCTTAGGCTTTGGTTTTTGGGCTTCTTGTTGTTTGGCTTCTAAAAGCTTCTTAAGCTTTTCAACGTTCTCTTCATGCACCGTTCTTCTTCGAGTATCCACTGGTATTCCAAGCTTTAGGGCTTGTTTAGGCTTTAACCCAACTTTTTTCAGCTCGTCTAGGCTGAAGCCTTTTCCCAATCGTTGTTTTCCGCCTTTCTTGAAAACCAAAGGCTTGAGTGCTTCCATGAAAGCCTACTCCTCTGTGGCAGCTTTTCTGCTTGGTCTAACTTTTTCTGCGCCACGTCCTTTCTTTCGCAGCCCCCTGACCTTTTTGCCCGCGCTTGTTAATCCTCTGAAAACACGTCCCTTATGCTGTTTCTGGCATATCCAGTTTATGTCTTTGTCCGACTTTATAGCTGGATGGTTTGGATCAACCATTATGACCTCAAACCATTTGTAGCGTCCGTCTTCGCCCACCCAATAGGAGTTTAAAACTTCAAGGTTTGGAAACTTTCTTGCAGCCCGTTCCTCAGCTATGAGCCTTAAACTTTTGGCCGGTTTGTATTTTTTAACACCCATGCGTTTCGGTCTTCTTCCAGACCTTGGACGCTGCTTGCGCAATCCGCCGCGCCTTACGCGGACACGAACCACCACGAAGCCTTGTTTAGCCTTATAACCCAGCTTTCTAGCCCTATCCAAGCGTGTAGGCTTTTCTATGCGAACTACTGCGGGTTGCCTCCGCCACTCCACAAGCCTCTGCCGCATCAACTCTTCGACAAAGGATTCGTCTGGTTTTTTCCAAGCCTCCGCAATATATTTATACGCCATCTTTTCACCTCGCACTAGTTTATGGTTCAACCATGCGGTTACATCCCAGCGGATGAAGTCCGCCGCTCGGCTCTCAATCATTCACAAGCCGACAAAATAAACTTTTCCAAAGGCGAACAGCCTATTTCGGCTTATCCTCAAGCACGGCCTTTTTAATGAGCAGATGCCCGCTTTGTCCTTTCCATACGGTTTCCGCTTCGATAATCCTCAACTTTTTTATGAAGAATGGGGCGTCAAGCACAAGGGTTTCGTATTCGCCCCCTTCCCCAACCATGGAAACGCCGAACCGCCTATTCAAGTTAGCCAAAGCCTCAACAGTTCCCGCGTCAATTTTCCTCCCCAACCAGTCTTTTGAAAATCCATAAGCGTAAACTCCTGTAATAATAACCTCAAAATTTAGGTCTAGGATCTCCTTCAAAATTTTTTGGGGGTCTTGCTGCCAGAGAGGCATTATACATGTGATGTTTAGCTGTCTGCAAATTTGCTCTATCCTTGTTTTCTGGTAGGTTGATGCTATTGCGCCGCACACTAGACCTTCTACGTCAAGCCTGGCAACAATCCTCTTCAAATCCTCCACTTCCGCCTCTTTCGCCCCTGAGATCTCACCTTTCACAAGGGGCAATCCAACAGCCTCGGCGAACAAATCCATTAAGTGCATGTTTGGATAATGAAACATCCAACTGTCCTCTCGCAGTGGAACCATGCTCACCAGACATTCCACATTGTAGCCAGCCTTCATAACCTTGTATAGGGCGAGGGTGGAATCCTTTCCACCAGTGGCTAAAACTGCAACCCGCATGTTGCTCTACTCTAAAAGTTTTGACCTAGCCTCGGCGAACAGTGCTTCAGTTTTCAAACGCCACTTTTCAAAATCCTTTGGAGTTTTTGGATAATTCCGGTAGTGGGCTTTAACCTTATTCATAAGGTTGACCGTTATCCTCAGCTTGTTTAAGAAGCCTAAGCGTCTAATCCCTCTAAAAACGCGTTTGGCTGTCTCCGTTATTTTTAGGCTGAAGTCCTCGCCTAAACCAGCCTTCAAAACGTCTTCTTCTGTCAAAAGCTGGTACTTCATGCCATAGCTTAAGTCTTCATCCTTGCATGTTATGAGCAAAAGCCTAAAAACATCAAGCCCCGCCTGCTTAGTTCCATAATTCTCCATATACTGAACATTATAGGACCACAGGCTGTTTTGGCTTACGTCGCCTTTCTCCAAAGCCTCGGCTATTGTTTTTCCCGCCAAATAGCCGCTCAGCATGGACGGTCCTATGCCGCCGCCGTGAATCGGGTTTACAAGGCATGCCGCATCTCCAGTAATTATTACACCGTTTCCAACCATGTTGTCTAATGGTCGCCTTGTCGGGTCGTACCATGCGCCGCCCTCAAGCAACAGTGAACCCTCAAAAAGCGGTCTGGATAAAACATGCTCGTAAAACTGCTTTTTCGGGTTTGGGAAACCACTGCGCATGCAGACGCCAAGTCCAGCGTTGACTTTGGCGCTGCCCTTATAAAAAATCCAAGTGTAGCCTCCGGGCGTAACCTTTTGGTTAAGGTAGATTTCGCAGTACTTTTTATCCGTGGCTTCCTGTTTCAGCTGTCTTATTTCTCGGTAGCATGCTTCCACATCTTCCATTAAAATCTCGTTTTCAATCATCATTTCCTTTGGAAGTTTCCGCCTTACAACAGCCAAGAAACCACTGGCGTCCACAACGGTTCTGCCTTCAAACCGGACCTTCTCGCCAGTCTTCATGTTTTTTGCTGAAACTCCAACCACAAAGTCGTCCTCAATTATTGGCTCAAGGCACTGAGTGTTGTCGTGCAAGGTTGCGCCTTTGTCTAAGGCGAGTTTCAAGAGCCACTGCCCAAAAAGCCGTCTGTTCAGCAAGTAGCCGGAAAAATCCTCATGTCTAACTGTGAAAATCGTTTCCAAGTCCGGTGAAAAAATTTTAACACCTTCAATTCGCCTTTCAATCTCTCCGTGCTGTGGCGGGCTTAAACCCAAAGCTTTCAAGTGATGCTCGCCTAAAGCATCCCCACAAATCTTATTGCCAATATCCATTCGACTTTTCCGCTCAACTATACAAACTTTCAGTCCAGCTTCCGCCGCCGTCTTTGCTGCGAGACAGCCGGCGGTTCCAGCGCCCACTACTACAACGTCGTACTTCATCTGTAAGCCTCTCGATTTCTACCATTTTCACATGTAAAATACAAAACCTTTACTCTGTAAAAGCGGAAGAAAAGGCTACTTTCCTTTTTGAACTTTTAACGGTATTGGTATGGCTGTTGTCTCCTTTAAAGTGTCGAAGACTATGCATGTTAAGGTTTTTTCTATGCCTTTGACTGTGCGAAGCTTGTCCACCACAAACTTTCCAACAGAGTCTACGTCTTTGTCCTTAACCTTTATCAATATGTCCCAGTCTCCTGATATTATGTGGACTTCTTGAACTTCGGGGAACTTTGATATCTGTTCTGCAATGGCCCTCTGGGATAGAGGTGTCTCCTCCTTGTTGGTTCTGTAGGAGAAAGATGCCAAAATAAAGGCTGTCACGCCAAAATCCAGCTTCTTGTGGTTTAGAACCGCCCTATACTCCTTAATTATTCCCAGTTGTTCCATGCGTTTTATTTTTGCGAAGACTGTTGTTATGGGTGAGCCTATTTTTTGGGCTATTTCCCTGGCTGCCATGCGGCAGTTTTCCTGTAGCAAAGCCAGTATAGCCAAATCCTTTTCGTCAAGTTTTACTTCCATGTGTAAAAATTACAGAAATTCAAGCTTAAATAGTTATCTGTCTGAGAAAACTACACAGTTTCAAATAAAAAATTTAATAGCCACGTTGAGCATTTAAGCACCCATGAGCAGCCACCCCTTTGACGTTTCAGAGGATCTAAAAAAGAGGTACCTAACCCTAAGGAACAACGGGTTAGCAAACGTATTCAAAGTTCAAGACGAAATCATATCCTCAATAAGGGCTTTCCTAAAAAGCGAAGGCTTCACCGAAATATTGGCGCCGATAATTGGACCTGTTACGGACCCCGGAATCCGAGGCGCAAAACAAGTAACCATCGACTATTATGGTGTGCCTTTTAAAGTTATGAGCAGTATGATCCTATATAAGCAGATGATAATTACTGCGTTGCCGAAGGTTTTTGCGCTTTCGCCGAACATCCGCCTTGAACCCTTAGAGACTGTGAAGACGCGGCGGCACCTAACCGAGTTCAGGCAAATAGACCTCGAGGTGGCTTACGCCACATGTGACGATATTATGGACTTAGGCGAGAGGATGCTCTGCCAAGTTATAGCCGACGTGAAAGCGAAATGCCGCAAAGAGCTTGGAGCACGATGGGAAACCCTAAGGGTTCCGAAAAAACCGTTTAAACGGTACACGTACAAGGAAGCTCTCGAGGTTCTTGAGGGGCTGGGCATACATGTCAAATACGGCGAAGAAATACCTTGGGAAGCCGAAGAAGCCTTATCAAAAGCCCACAGTGAACCCTTTTGGATAACAAACTATCCAGCAAATGCGAGAAGCTTCTACTATATGGAAAGCGAGGAAAACCCCGGCGTTTTAAAAGACTTTGACCTAATTTATCCAGAAGGCTTCGGTGAAGCCATTTCAGGCGGTGAGCGGGAACACCGATACGAGAAGCTTGTTGAGCGTATGCAACGCAGCGGCGAGGATCCCTCGCAGTATGGCTGGTACTTGGACATGTTGAAGGCTGGTATTCCGCCATCAGCCGGTTTCGGCATAGGCGTCGAAAGGCTGACAAGATTTATTTGCGGACTTGAAAATATTTGGGACGCTGTTCCATTCCCAAAGGTTGCCGGCGTACCGTCTCCATAACAAGATTGTGCTAATTTGTTTACTCGAAATATGAATTGATGATTCATAATTGTTAATTATATTTTTGAAGGTGAAGTGGAGGACGTAAAACGCCGAAGGGAAGTCGTAGACAAATGATGAAGAAAGTCACAGTTAAAAAAGGTTCTATTTACACTGTTGATCTGACGAAGATTGAAGGGGACGGAGCGTTTCCATGTCCTAAATGTGGAGTTATGATTTCTCCAGACGATGAAAGCGACGAGGTGTATGAAATAGTTGACACGGTTGTTGAGGGCACCGAGCTGGCGGAGCTTGTCCTCCAATGCAAAAAGTGCGGAAGCACAATAAGGCTTGTGGGCTTCCTACAACAAAAAGAGCTTTAGAACGTGGCTATTTTTCCCTTTCAAATTTTCGGCTTACAGCCACAAAAACAAGCCATAAGATGACTCCGTAGAAGACGGCGTTGAAAACTGCACTCACCCACTCTTGGTATTTGGCTACAATGTTCCCGATAAGGCTAGAGAATATGTTTCCCGGAAACATGGGCGTGGGAATCAGAAGCGAAGCCGCTAGGAAAATTATGAAGAAAACTATTAGGATTGGGGTGCCCTTCAAAGTTCCACCACTGGCGCGTTTTCTTCGAGTGATCCAGCATCTTAATATTTAATAAATATTACTGTAGAATTGAACAACAAAACTACACTCCAAAAATCTCCCTTAAGAACAAGATGAACGCATACACTAGGTCAAAGAGGAATGATGACAAAATGAAAACTGCCACCAAAACAACCACCAGAAGTTTTCTGCCCCTAGAAAGTTCGGAAACATCGTCAAGGGGGCCTGGATGCTTAAACATGGACATAAACATGACGAAAAATGCCATAGGCCAACTCACAACGGCCAAGAAGACAATTGAAAGAACCGCTAAAACGGCTCTGGCTTTCTCGCCGAAAAGGGATCTGGCGACGTGGCCGCCGTCAAGCATGGCTGCCGGCATCAAATTAAGCATTGTGATAAACAAGCCTACCCACCCGGCGAAAGCCACAGGATGCAGCCTAATCGCCAATATGTGGTCTGGTCCCGGTCTATCTGGTATCGGGCCTTGCGGAGTTATGAAAAGAAGGGCTATTCTAAAGAAAAGTAGTGCTGGAAGGGTTGGTTCGTCTGGCGGGATCCAATCATAACTTGAAAAAGGTAAACCGATAATTGTGGCTATGGCGGAGACTATGAAGCCTAATATTGGCCCGCTCACGCCAACGTCGAAGAGCGAGTCTTTGTTTGGTGGAAGCGACTTCTGCATTATTACTGCTCCAAAGGTTCCGATGCCTAAAAAGCCGCCGAGCGGCGGTGGTCCAGGTATAAAGTATGGGGGTGTGGCCTCTATTCCCTCTTTGTTGGCTGTGAGTTTGTGGCCTATCTCGTGGAGTCCGAGAACCGCCATTATGGCTATGGTGAAGGTTGCCCCGCCTATAAGCGGGTTCGTGAAGCCTTGGGAGAGGATGTATCCCGTTGTGAAGGTTGTTCCTATCGTTGCGAATAGGAGAACCCAGTTAACTAATACGTTGCTTGGCTGGGTTGGCGGCTTCCTTAGGATTTTTAGGGCTATTCGGCCGTCGGTTTTTCGCAGAACAGCCATCAAGCCCAACGGCTCCAGTGTTTTGAGCAGCTTTAGAAAGGGCTGTTTTGTTTCTTGAGGCTGTTTTAGGTAGAAGGTTGGGACGCCATGTTCTATTAGGGCTTCCTCTATCTGAAAGTGGGCGGCGACAGCCTCTTTTAGTTTTTCGAATTCTGTTTGAATGTTTGTGGTTGGTTGTTGGGCGGTCAAGGCTTGTCTCCTTCTGTTTTTGGCTGTTTTAGTAAGCCGCAGTGGGGTAGAAAAGCTTATTGGAGGATGGTCGGCGTTGGGTTCAGATTCTGAACCCCTAAAAACTTTTTAATAACAAAACATCGCACAAACCATCTGAGCGTGAACAAAATATGGATAAGGAAAAATTAGCATCATTAGTCGTGATCAGCCTACTGGTAATATCGACATTGCTTGTAATCACAAACATAGGAATTGTAAGCGGCAACAGCGCTCCGCAGCATACTGCGACAGTCTCACCATTAACAACAACGCTTCCAGAAGTTACATACACTTTTAACGTAACATGTAAGGCTCAATCAATAAACAAAACAAGCATAATTCTACCGTCAGGCTTTACAGGGGTAAGCGCGAAACCCTTAAACAACACTGGCAATTGGGCTAAAACTTGGGTAAGCGGAGCAAACTCCTACAACTTCTCCATAACAGAGGGAAGCTCTGTCCCAAATTTGGAAGCCGGTCAATGGACTCTATTTGAAGTTACTGTAAGGTGGCCGGCATTTCCTCCCACAACGGCTAAATTTGGCGTGGATGCCTTCAGCGAAACCACTAAAAGCGCTAACAACACGGTTTGGCTTACTGTGACGATTAATCCTCAATTTACCGCTACGATAACACCGTCACTTGTTCAAAGCAGCAAAAGCTACAACTTCAACGTTACGGTTAAAAATGTGGCTTCAAGCACCGGTCTCGGAACAATAAACATAACATATCCAAGTGGATGGGCTTTTAACGCCATAGTAAACTATGGCGGCAGCAGACCTTGGTCGGCGGTACACGACGGGGGTCGCAGAACCTTCAAGCTTTCAGGTCCAAACCTCTTGATAGGCGAGTACGTATGGATAATAGTCAACATGACAACACAGTCTTCCGGCGCAGATCCGGTTAACTGGGATGCCACAGCTTGGGACATAAGCGGAACCCTTCTAGGAACCCACAACCTCCCGGTAATTGTTGACCGCCTGAATCCAATAGTTACCATAAACGAGCCTCGAGACAATGTCTATTACACTGTGGGTGCTGGTAAAAAGATATGGATAAATGGAACGGTGGAAGACGATTTAAACATAACAAAATATGGAATAGACCTAAAAATTAACGATACAGCAAGATTTGAACGTGTAGTTTGGCAAATTACCGGGGGCAACCACAGCAAATACACTTTCGCTTTCGCCAACAAAACAGCCATCCCCGACGGCAAACTCGCCATCAAGATAACGGCTACAGATGCTTCTGGGCGTACCGGTTCAGCAGAGAAGACAACAACAATTGACAACACCGCACCCAAAGAAGTATATGTTGAAGTTCTAGATCAAGCCGGAAAAAAACTGCCATACGTTTCCGGCGTATATTGGATGGGAGCAGGCACAACAGGTATAAAGGTTAACGCCTCCTTCCATAATCCAGCAACACCAATAACTGGAAGGGTTTACCTTAACACAACATGGTACCAGGTCACCAATGGATCTTCAATTTTAGTTCCAACGGATCCATTCAATGTGACAGGGTCAAACTACGTTTTGCTCAGGATAACCTTGGTCGACAGTGCTCAGCCTAAAGCAAACAACTTTACAAGAACATGGGAAATTAAGAGGGACAGAGAGAAGCCTTCTGCCCCAACGTTTCCCGTGCAGCCAATCTGCGGCGGAGCAATAATAAGAGCCTTAACCGCCACAGATAATGTGGGAGTCTTAAACTACACAGTCTACGTCAACGGTTCGTTGGCGGCTACTGTTCCCGTTACAAGTCTTCAAGCGTCAACATTAACCTCTATAGCAGGTAACCACAGATCATTCTCTGGAATTCTTGTGCTCAACTTAGCAGACTATGCTGGTAAAACTGCAA
>CAZZMT010000056.1:0-14343 GCA_964655395.1 uncultured Candidatus Bathyarchaeia archaeon
AGTCTTCAAGTTTAGAGACTTCTGAAATGATCGACGTTCACGGATATCCGAAGAGGCTTGAGAGGGCTAGACGTAGGATTGCCCAGATGAAGCATTCTAGTCTACTATTGGCTTTTGTAGATCATTTGCTGGCGTTGGGGCTTTGTGAGGGTAGGGTGGCTAAAATTGCGAATCATTTGTGCACGATATTTAGGAATTGCCCGTTTTACTGTGGACATGTTTACTCCTCGGAGAAACTGCCAATTAATGTGGCTGTTCCGGCTAGAATAGTTGACCAAGTAGTGGATCTGATATATAGCGGGTTGCGTATCGAAGATGTACATAAGCATGTTCTGCTGACAGCACAAGATTATGGTTTCAAATACAATTTTGGGCGGACGACAATATATGATATACTGAAGGAGGTCGCTGATACTTTTATGGAACTTGACAGGTTTATCGTTGTTTGTCTTCTCGAAGGTATTTACTGTAGTAGGTTGGAGTGTGATGAAACATTCCACAGCAGAAAGCAACTGAGGAAATTACGTGAATACCTCGAGAGGAATGGTGAAGTAAAAGCTCCGAAGTTCCTATACTTGATTAACGGGATAAGCGTCACGAACCGCTATCCACTCCCGCCAGAAGTTGCTGAGGCCCGCAACAAAAACGCCTTTACCTCGGCAATTGTTTCCTTTTCGCCAGCCCTTGCCAACCCAACCTTTCTAAAGCTATTTCAGAAGCCCTCAAACCCAGAACAAGAAATGGACAGACGTGCCCATGAAATTCCTTTGCTTTTATCTTCCATATTTCAACGCGGCATTTATGTAGGCTCTAATGTTCTGCAAAGGAGTCTCTTTGGGTAGTTCGCTCACACCCGGTGAAATGATGAAGCCACCTTCCGACCTTGTTTGTCCAAGTAGGTTTTTCACGTATTCATCTATTTTCTCGGGGGTTCCGCCGATCAACAAGTTTGTCGGCAGACCGCCCATAACGCATGTATGACCTTTCAGTTTCTCCCAAACGTCTTTTACGAAGTTTCTGGCCTTTTCAAAGTAGGCTACACCCCAACCCTTAGGCAGTTCAAGCAACGTATCTATATGCGGCGTGTGGTCGCCCTCGTAAAATATGAACATTTTATAGCCTTTCTTAACAAGTTCCAGTATCACCCTCTTTTGGGTTGGCCAATAGAATTCTCTATAAAGTTTAGGTGAAAGCATCTCGTTAAGGTGGCAAGGTATAAAACTAAATGTCAAGGGCGGTGCAGGGGGAACTGCCTCAGCAACTTTCAAAATGGGTTCAACCAAAGCTTCACATGCAGCTTTAAAATCCTCTGGTTTGCTTCTCATATCGAGCATGGCGCCTGTAGGATATCTTAAAAAGTCGCCTATGAAGTCCGCGGGCGTATACGAGGGGGTCATAAGTATGGATGGATAGCCAAGATTCGATATTTCTTGAAAAATGGGTGCCAATAGCCCACTGTTTCTCTCTATTGTTTGCCCCACCCTAATCAGTGTTCCATTCCACTTGGAAGAGCCAGGCGTGCCAAGGCCTAGGCATGCCCTTGGAAGTATAACTTCATTGATGAACTTTACAGGGTCATCGATGAGTTGCTTGTATTCATCTTGCTTCATGAATTCTCCCCCTATGAACTGCGGATGCATATCTTTGTCCAGCTCTCTGCCCGGCCACTTAGTCCATTTGTCTTTAAACAAGTCGTGCAGAGGTCCTGTTAAGAACCTTAGGGAGTTTGAGATCTCAGGAAAGTCTGCAAAGGCTAAAGAGAATATGAAGCCTTCCAGACCGTATGGAGCTGAAGCTGAGCGAAAATCCTGCGGGTACTCTTTGACGAAATTGATTATCGATTTTGCCTTCTGAAGATCGTAGCACCAGTCATACCACGTTATGCCGCAAAAACGGGCCACCACGTCTCCGCCTACACCGCTTATGGGAACCCTCATGGGAACCTTAAGCTCAACGGACTTAACGATTATGTCAAGCCTTTCCTTAGCCAATTCTTCAGGTTCCTTCTGCTGCCTTTCAATAAAAACGTCTATCGGTTCTTTAACAGCACCCATCACACCATCAACTCTTACATGTTTTCTCTCTCCACCTATGATGACTGACCAGGCATATATAAAACTTCAATTATTGCAATAAACCATAAAAGTAAGCTGAAATCCCAACTCATGCTTTTCCTAGTGCTTTTAGGATTTTGTTTGGGGTGATTGGCCAGTCATCTATCCATTTGCCTATGGCGTTATATATTGCTGGGGCTGCTATTGTTGATAGGACGGCGCCTGGAGCTTCACTGCAGCCTGCTGACCCGTAGGGACCGTAGCCTAATCCGGTTTCCACTATGTGGCAGTCGATTTTGCCAACATCATTCATTAATAGGACGGGGTATTCAGCAAGGTTGTCGTTAAGCTTCACCCCAGTTAGGGGGTCATAGTATATTGCCTCAGTGAAGGCTCTGCCTAAACCCATGTATGCTCCGCCATACTGTTGCCCATTAATCGCGTCTGGATTAATTGCCCTGCCAACATCATTCACACATACAACATTCGTAACGTCAACCTTCCCAGTTTCGGGATCAACCTCAACCTCAACAAAATAAGCCTGCCTAACCATAACAGGTCTCTGATCTGGCAATATTTGCAAATTCCGCGAAGAGTCATCCCATACAACGATTGTGTGTGCACGTGCGACCTCGGCCACTGGAACCTTATTCGCAGGATTGGCCTTTTCGAAAATTACACCATCTTTGATGTCCAATTCTTCGGGTTTTCTCCCTCTGAATTCAGGCAGTAATGTAGCATAATTTAATATCATTCTCTTGGCTTTTTTAGCGGCTCTGATGATTTGTATAAGGTTAGAAATTGTGCCGAAGGAACCGGACATCTGCGTAAAATAGTAGCCCTTGTCATATTCGTGTACGAGAAAAACATCTTCTAGACGCATCCCCATTTCATCTGCTAACACTTGAACATAAGTAGTTCCAATAGCCAAGCCTGAGTCAGGACGCATTCCATACAATAGAACAGTTCCATCCGCATTAACCCTTATACATGTGCTGACAAAAGATTTGCCTTCAGGTCCAACCTTAATAAAGGGAGACGATGCCCATTGTTCCATTGCTGTGAATCCTATTCCGTGGTATTTTCCGTTTGGTAGTATTTTTGTGCCTGGGGGGTGCCATTTTTCGTTCCAGCCTATTGCCTTTTTGCCGATTTCGATGACTTCTTTTAGGCTTCGTCTGGACGTGTCGAAGCCTTGTTTTTTGGCTATGTTCTCGTATACCCATTCCATGCCGTGGCCGCGCCAACCATCATTTTTTAGGGCAACCTCTGTTGGATCCACGCCCAATTCAGCAGCCACACGATTAATAACCATGGTAACAACGGTGCAGGCAGGCGCACCATGCCTATAACATATTGTGGGGTTTCTATTAATCAATGGATGGATTGCATGTAACGAAACATTTGGAATTTTAGTGCACTCAAGAAGCTTACTGATGGGATCCAGCATAAATCTATCAAACCCTCGGCAAGCATACACTATGTAAATTTCAACTGCCGTTATGGTTCCGTCATTCTTGAATCCAACCTTAAACTTGTACGTCCCAAGATGATGCTCCGCGCCTCGAAAAGTTGAGTAATCATCAATGTACTTTACAGTCCTTCCGGTCTTCTTAGCCAATAATGCACATGTAGCCTCCAAAACACCTGTCTGAAGCCATGTAATCCCACCGAATAACCCACCAGTAAAGCCGGTAAAGATTTCAACATCACATTCCCTTACCCCCACTTCGGGTAATGCCCTTTGCTTAACCAACACATGAGCACTTCCATGATTAGTCCACAATTCCAAGCGATCATTACGCCATCTGGCTATGGCGCAGCTTGCTTCTACTCCTGCCCATACGTCTTCTTCGCTTTTGCGTATGGTGAATTCTATTGTTTTTTCGGCTTCTTTGAAGCCTTTCTCTATGTCTCCAAATTCATAGTGGAAGTCTTCGAATTCGAGTTTTCCTTTGGCTTGGGGCGAGTATTTTTCGTATCCGGGCCAGGCGGGTGGGTGGTTTTCATATTCGTCCCAGTTTAGGTTGAATGGCAACTCTTCCCATTCAATGTTTTCCATTACGAGTTTTAACGCTTCGTCGCATGTTTCCTCGTTTTCAGCAACCACTATTACGCCGACGGGCTGGCCATAGAAGTAGGCCGTGTCGGACAGCCACGGCAAAAATATGGGACATGGGTCAACTCCGCCGTATCTTGGCCATTTATCCTTGAATTCCGGGTCGTCCCACCTTATTATGGAGATTATGCCTGGCAGTTTCTCCGCTTTGCTTGTATCCATGCTTTTGATTCTTGCGTGGGCGAAAGGCGAGTTGAGGTGTTTCGCGTAAACCATTCCTGGAATCTGCAAATCCCTGCAGTAAACCGCCTTCCCACTTGCCTTTTCCTTAGCATCCTTCCGCGGTATGCCCCGCCTTCCTATATATTTAGCATCTTCAGGAGGCTTCCAAAGCCAAAAACGTTCATCCACAACAACCATACCTTCACCTTTCGGTTATGAGGCTACTTAATTTTTTAGCTGCATACTTCACGGCTTTTATGTGTTCGGGATAGGCACCGCATCGGCATATACTTCCGTCAAGGGATTCCCTAATGTCTTCCTCTGTTGGGTTAGGATTTCTATTAAGTAATGCCTTTGCCTTCACAATGAAGCTTAGTGTGCAATATCCACATTGCATTGTATTATACTTAGTGTACGCCTCAAATATTGGATGCATGGAATTCGCAATGCCCTCTGCCGTCTCAACGGTTTTACCATTGCGGTCTACAGCTAATGTAAGACAGGAGAGAACAAGTCTTCCATCCAAAATTACAATACACAATCGCAAGCACCCACACCATGACACATATCTTTTATCGAAGTTAGACCAAGTACATTTCTTAATAGGTCTCGCAACGTCATGTTAAGCTTTAAAAGGAAATCGTAAGGCTTGCCAATTATTGTAAGCTTCACTATGTGTGTCTCTGTTATGCTTTTTAAAGCCATTATGCTAGGGCTTATGGATATGTGAATATAAAGGTTTTTGCTTGTGATGAAGATTCGTATAAGGCTTACAACGTGAGAGAGTATTTAGGTTTTGAAAGATTGTAGATGAGTGACTAATCACCCAAACAAAATCTCAAAGGCATATACGCTTCTGAGTTTGCGTTGTTGTTTGCTATCTAAAGCCCGCCAGCAATTATCGGCATTATAACGATTTCGTCCAAATCTTTTAATTTTGCCTTGTAGCCGCCGATGAAGTCTAGGCGTCTGCCGTTCACCAGAAATGTCATGCTTGTGTCTTCTGGGTTTACGCTGATTCCATGTTCCTTCTCAATTTTTGCTAAAACGTCTTCAACCGTAGCGTCGTCGTCAACGAAAAGCCACATGTCGGTTAAACCATACTTTTTGCGTAGTTCCCCTACAAACTTGACGCGAACCTTCATCAAAAACCACACAAAAAGTGAAAGGGGTTGTTATGGATAGAGTTCCTTGGCAGCCTCCGGCAGATCCAGGTCAACTAGTTTTTCTTTTGTTGGGATTCCACGTTCGTTCCAGCCTCTAACCTTATAGTAGTCTTTGAGGAGCACGTCAAGCTCAAAGATTTGCCCTTTGGAAGGCTCTCGTGGCACTGGTTCCTTGAGAATTCTTTCAGGCATTGAGTCTTGGCTGACGTCAAAGCCATCTCTAGCTATGAAGGCTCTTTCAAGGTTGAAGATTCTCTCGCCAACAAGCCACAAGTATCGCGGGTCTTTGAATGTTTCAATGCCCGTGGCTGAGTGCAACAGTTTACTGTAAAGTTCTAAAGTTATCATGTTATTGCTGAGGGGGAATGTGCAGAAAACCGCTGTCTCAATTGCCGCTGTTTCGTCTTGCACGTATTTGGTTATCTCGCCCTTGCCTTCAACAGCAAAGGGGTCAACTTTTCTGGGAACTCCTAATATTTCAAATTTGTTCCAGCCAATGCAGTGGTTTGCCCCTACTGGTGACGTGGCAAAGTTTAAACCGTGAGCTTTCACTGAGCGCGGGTCATAAGCTGGAAGCTCAAGCCCCTTAACATGTATGGCGTATTTTTCAGCACCTCTTCCAATGACTTCGGCGGCTCTTTTAACCCCCTCGCCCAGCAGCGTCCCTATGCCGATTCTTAGGGCTATTCGTTTCACAAGTTCCACCAGAACATCCGGATCGCCCCATCTGAGCTCGAGGCCGTCGGTTTCGCTTTTGCTTATGATGCCCTTCTCGTAGAGTTCTGTGGCGAAGGCTATGGCTACGCCAGTTGATATGGTGTCTAAACCGTAAAGGTCTGAAAGCATGTTGGCGTAGGATATAGCCTCTATGTTGCAGTTTCCAAGAACTCCACCATAAGACCAGTGGGTTTCATATTCTGGGAAATCCCAAGCGATTCCGGCATACGGCCCATTTGTAATCTTAAACTTCTTCCAGCATCTAATCATGCAGCCATAACAGCCGTCATGTTTAACCACGTAGCTGGCTAAAACCTCCGGTGTAAACCTGTGGGCGCCTTCGAATGGAAGCTGTTTAAAGTTATATGTTGGAAAGTTCCCCATCGTGTAGAATAAATAGACTATGCCGTTTGTGCCTAAGCTTCTGAACCCTTCAAAAGCCGGGTTCTTCCGGAAAGATTCTATTTGCTCCTTAACCGCCTCGTCAAAGGCTTTTTCGTCGTAAATCGCTGGTCTCTTGGAACCCTTCACAACTACGGCTTTAAGCTTTTTAGACCCCATTACGGCGCCGCCTCCGCCTCTTGCAGCGGTTCGCGTTTCATCGGTGACTACGGCTGAAATTTTAACAAGTCTCTCTCCAGCAGGGCCTATTAGAACCATCCTTGCTTTTTCGTCTGTTTCTTCACGGATAAAGTCTCTGGCAGCCATGGTTGTCATGCCCCAGACTTTGGAGGCATCTTTAAACTCCACTTTGTCGTCGTGTATCCATAGGTAGACTGGTTTTTCAGAAGCTCCCTCAACTATTATTGCGTCGTACCCAGCGAACTTTAGCTCAGCGCCAAAAAAGCCTCCTCCAACACTTCTACAGTAGGCGTTTGTGAGCGGAGACTTGAACTGGGCGATCCATCTGCTCGCCGACTGAGCTTTAGTGCCGGTTAAAGGGCCTATTGTAAAGATCAGCTTGTTGTTTGGACCTAGAGGGTCCGTCCCCTTTGGAACTTCGTCAAAGAGTATTTTGGCGCCAAACCCACGGCCACCAACAAACTTTTCAGCAAAATCCTTTTCCAATGGTTCCACAGCAAATTTATGTTTTGTCAAGTTCACTCTCAGAATTTGCCCCATGTAGCCGAACCAAGAATGTGCTTTTTCACCCATCTTTCAGCCCTCTACGGCTTTACCTTTATGTTGATAAACAATTATTAAATTTTTCATGATCATTCTCGACAAACATCATGCCAGCTCAGCTTTTGGCAAAATTTTTTAACTCATAAGTTCTATTACCATTCGTGGTTAGTATGGGAAAACCGGAAGACCTTGTAAACGCTTTGGCAGACTTGAAAGAGGAGGAAGCCCTTAAACTTGTCAAGGAAATGCTTGACGCTGGAGAAGACCCCTTCAAAATCATGGAATACATCCGTAGGGGAATGGAAATTGTTGGCAACCGTTTCGCCAACAGCGAATACTTCATATCCGACTTAATATACGCTGGTGAAATACTCAAGGCAATAACAGCCCTAATAAAGCCAAAGCTGGCCAAAGGAGCTGAAGCCAAAAAGCTTGGCAAGATCATTATTGGGACAGTGGCCGGAGACATACATGACATTGGGAAAGACATAGTGGTTTTTATGTTGGAGGTTAACGGCTTTGAAGTTTACGACCTAGGTGTGGATGTCCCACCGGAAAAATTTGTTGAAAAAATAAAGGAAACAGGCGCACCGGTGGTTGGATTAAGCGGCTTTCTAACAATAGCCTTTGACTCCATGAAACAGACTGTGGAGGCCATCAAAAAGGCGGGCTTGAGGGATAAAGTGAAGATAATGATTGGAGGGGGTCAAATAACCGAAGAGGTGAGACGCTATGTGGGTGCTGACGCTTACGGCAAAGACGCTATGGAGGCCGTTGCTCTAGCCAAAAAATGGATGGGGGTGAAGTAGGTTGTCGGCAAACGAAAAGAGGGAGGAATTGTTTAAACGCTGGCTTTCTCCAGAAGGCGTAAAATTTGTCAACGAAAAATCTGAAAAAGCCTACAAGGAACGGGTAACCCGAATAAAAGATGCCATCGAGATGAAAAAGCCAGACCGGGTGCCCGTCTTTCCAATAATAGGGTTTTTCCCCGCCTATTATGTTGGTTTAACTCCCTACGACATGATGTACGACTATGAAAAGCTAACATTCGCCTTTAAAAAATACGTCTTGGACTTTGAACCGGACGCCCATGGAGGAGCAATAGGACCCGGTCCAGGCAAATTCTTTGAAATCCTTGACTATAAGTTGTATGCTTGGCCTGGGCACGGTGTTCCAAAAGAAAGCTCCTATCAGTGTATTGAAGGCGAATACATGAAGGCTGATGAATACGACATCTTGATTGAGGACCCAACGTACTTCTTCCTGACCGTTTACTTCCCCAGAATTTTCGGTGCCTTGGAACCCTTTAAGAAGCTTCCACGCTTCACCAACGTCCAAGAAATGTATGGAGCCTTTACGCCTGCCAGCTTTGTACCATTTGGCCTTCCCGACGTTCAAGCAGCCTTGAAGGCGGTTATGGAGGCTGGAAACGAAGCCCTCAAGTGGATAGGTTATGTGGTGGCATGGGACAAGGAAATAGCCAGCTTAGGTTTTCCAAACTTTTTCGGTGGAGGAACTAAAGCGCCTTTCGACACGCTCGGCGACACATTAAGAGGAACAAGAGGGATCATGCTTGACATGTACCGCAACAAGGACAAGCTTCTGCAAGCCGTGGAAGTGGTTACGCCTTTAATGATTAAAATGGGAGCTTCGGCGGCAAAAATGAACGGAAACCCCATAGTGTTTATACCGTTGCACAAGGGCGCCGACGGTTTTATGTCCACTAAACAGTTTGAAACGTTCTATTGGCCAACCCTAAAGAAGCTGATTTTGGGTTTAATAGACGAGGGATGTGTGCCCTTCCTCTGGGCAGAAGGCGGCTACGGTTCACGACTGGAAATTATTAAAGACTTGCCTAAAGGCAAGACCCTCTGGGGCTTCGACCAGACAGATATGCGTAAAGTCAAGGAAGTTTTAGGCGATGTAGCGTGCATAGGAGGAAATGTCCCGACAGCGCTATTGCAGGTGGGCTCACCAAAAGATGTGGAAAAGTATGTTAAGAACCTCATCGAGGTTGCTGGTGAAGGCGGAGGCTTTATAGTGATGAACGGAGCGGTTATCGATCAAGCAAAACCAGAAAATGTCAAAGCCATGATTGAAGCCACCAAAAAATACGGCGTGTACAAGTAAAAATAAAGTGGAGGCTAAAAGGTAGCCTCAAAGCTTGTTTAGCCCTTTTTTCTAACTTTTGTGGCTAGATAGACCGTTGATATCAGAAGGATCACTGTTGTAGCGACGAAAATGTATGTTAAGTACGCTGGGGTTGATGTTTTGGCCAACTCATATAGAGCTTCAAAATCTTTCTGAAGTTGGGCTAGACTGCTTTGGATCTGAGTAACGTTATTCCGGAGCTGGATGAAACTGTTCTGGAGCTGATTGTAATTGTTCTGAAGCTGGGCGAAACTGTTTTGAAGCTGGGTTAAGCTGTTCTGGATCTGAGTGATGTTGTTCTGGAGCTGGATGAAACTGTTCTGGAGTTGGCTGTAATTGTATTGCAGCTCGTCATACATGGCTTGAAGCTCGTTAAAATCATCTTGGAGTTGGTTAAAATCATTTTGTAGCTGGTTGAAATCCTCTTGAAGTTGATCGTAACTGCTCTGGAGGTCCATATATTCGGATCCTAGATCTTCATATACTACTGGTAATGTGAGGTCGCTTGTCCACTCTTGGGCTGAGCCGTCGTAGAATTTCACGTTGGTATAGTTAAGCACTTCGCTGAGCACAAAATACATCGTGCTTGCGTATCCGCCGACACCACAGTAAACTATCACTTCCATTGATTTATTGGCGCCAACTATGCATTCGGCGAAGGTTTTTAACACGTTAACGTTTTTGTAAGTGCCGTAAATCACCGTCCCATCGGTAGCGTTAATGGCGAGGTCCCAAAGCCATGGTGTTGGAAAGCTTCTAGCGGTTGGAATGTGGCCGACCCTTGCACACCAAGGCTCCAGTATGAAGCCTAGATAGACTTCGAGGTCCCTAGCGTCTATTATGATGGCTTCTCCGATTTTGTCGGCAACATATTGCTTGTCAACAAGCATTTCGCTTTTAACAGTGCCCGTGTATGTTACTGGCGTGGGTGTAATTGTTCCGCTTTGTGTGGGGTAGCCGTCGGCAACCCATTTCTCGAACCCTCCATCTAGGATGGCGACGTTTTCAACACCGGCATAGAGCAAGGTTAAGGCTACCCGAGTTACAGTGGCTATGTTGTAGAGGGCCAGAGGCAATGGAGCAAGGGGGCCGCTTGTGCTTCCAACCACAACAACCCAAGAGTCTTCTGTTATGCTATTGTTTCCAAGCAGCTCAAAGAGATAATCGTCTGATGGCATCTCCATCCATGGGAACTCTGCACCGAAAGGGGGATTCGTAAACCACATATAGCTTGGGACGTTTATGGCTCCGGGGATATGGTTAGCATTGTACTCTTCCGGGCTTCTAATGTCAAGCACAACAATGTCCACGAGGCCAAGATGAGCATACAACCATGCTGTTGAAACTATTGGCGGCATATTGCGAGACGAGTAAGCGGTTTTTATGGAGAACGGCGCCAAAAGAGCTGAAAGCAAAAGTATGCTTAAAAATGCAACTTTCCTCTTATCCATTTTTACTTTCTCACCTTGCTCCTTCTTTCCTAAAACATTGCAGATATAAAATTTTTGTAAATTTATTCAGTTCGTAAAACCTTGTTTTGACGTTAAAAAGAGGGGAGAATGAGATTTTTATGGTTTAATTACGCACCTTCCCAGAATTTCTCCTTTCTTAACTTTTTCAAGGGCTTCGTTGGCTTCTTCAAGTTTGAAGGTTTGTGTTGTTACGGGTTTTACAAAGCCCTTTTTAGCCAGCTCGACTAAGTCAACCAAGTCCTTGTGGGTTCCAACTTTCACGCCTGAAATGGTCAATTCAAAGTTTACAGCGGTGTCTGGCAAACACTTCAGCGGACCTGGACCCACACCGACGACAAGGAAGCGTCCCAGTACACCCAGCATTTTCAGCCCGTTTTCCAATGTTTGTTCAAGGCCAACCAGGTCCAAAACAACGTTTGCACCACGCCCGTTGGTCAGCTTCCAAACCTCGTTTACGGGGTCTTTAGATGCGTCAATGACGTGGTCTGCCCCAAATTTTTTGGCCATTTCAAGTTTTTCAGCGGAACGGCTTACAGCTATAACCGTCGATCCCATGAGCTTGGCTAGTTGAACGGCAAACATTCCTAAACCTCCGGCTCCATAAACCACAACAGTGTCGCTTGGTGTTACCGCAGCCTTTCTCAACGCTCTGAAAACTGTGACGCCGCCACAAGCCAGAGACGCAAAGTCTTGTGGTTTCAATTTTTCAATTTTGATGAGCGCCTTAGCTGGAACAGTTATGTATTCGGCGTATCCTCCATCTTTGCCGAAACCTATAGGCGTATTGTTTATGCAACAGTTTTCAACTCCAGTTCTGCAAGGCATGCATGTGCCACACGTATACGCTGTCCAAGCATCAACTAAAACAGTGTCGCCAACGTTGACGTCCGTAACTTCAGAGCCCGCTTCAACAACGTTTCCAGCAATTTCATGGCCAAGAATCCAAGGTCTTTTGCCTCCGAAATACTCCGTTTTTAACGCGCCTTCAGCAAGGTGAACATCTGTGTGGCAGACCCCGCACGCTTCAATTTTCACTAAAGCTTCTTTCGGTCCAGGCTTTTTTACTTCCACCTCGTCAAGCTTTAGTGGCTTTCCATATTCGTGGACCCGCATCGCCTTCATAAACACACCACACACCTTCAATAGCAATGTTCGACTTTTCAATTTTTCTATGAGGGAGTTCAATCCCTTATTGGTGTGGCTTTCCAGAAGTAAACGTACATGCCGTCTTCGCGTCTAAGGTCTACTCTTCTGAAGGTTAGCCTCACTGGCATGTCAATTTTCAGTTCTCCAGCTTCCACGTCTGTCAAGTCTAGGAAAACTCTGCCCCCGCCTTCAAGGTTGACAAGCCCGACTGGCGTGTTTTCCCTTACGGGGTCGAAAGAGTAGGAGAACAGCGTTCCCTTTTTGTCGCATAGTCGAACTTCCTCAAAATTGTCTTTAGATTGGCATTTTATACATACCCTTTGAGGCGGATACTGGACGGTGCCGCATGCCTTGCATTTAACTCCATGCAATGGATAAATTCGGTTTGTTTCTCTCCAAATTGCCGTGGCGCTGGGGTATGAAACTGACATGTCGACCCTTGGTTCAGGCATTTTAACTAGTTTGCGCCACTTAAGGTAGGTAACATAGTCTGGGAGAACCTTTTTGTTCGCTATTTTTGAAGCAACCTTACTTTTTCCGTAAGGAGGCGTTTTCAGACCATCCTTGACTTTGAACAGAAAGGCATCGCTTCCGCTTCCATAACTCGCCATCAATATTTTGTCGCCGGGTTTTGCCCCTTCAAGAGCTGCTGCAAACAGCATTAACGGTTGAGCTGTTCCAGTGTTGCCTACAGTGTCCATAAGAGGGTCTTGGAGCTGCGTTTTGGGGTCTAAGCCTAAACCTCTAGCGAGCTCGATTCCCCTTCTGAGTTCGGGAATTGAAAGCGCAACTTTAGCTAAATCCTTCACGTTTAGGCCAGTTTTATCCATTAACATTGAAAACGCCTCTTTGACAACTCTCATGTAGCCGCAAGTGTACACGTACCGGTCTTCCCATGAATTAACGAATAAGTCGACATCCCTACGCCACAAGTCATATATCTCATCATAAACATGCACGCTGAATTCTATATCCGCAATTTTCGCATCCCTCTCCACTAGAAGGGCTGCTGCGCCGTCTCCGAAAAATTGTTCAAAAGGTGTGCCCGGACCAGCCAATCGACAGTCAGCCGCTGTGACGAGGATTTTTTCCGCGGATCCGGCTTTAACCATGTCAAGGGCGACTTTTAACGCTGTAGTGCCAGCCCTAAGCGATCCAGAAAAGTCTGCGGTAAGCACGTCGCGGCGGGCGTCAAGGACAGCGGCTATTGTGGCTGACACACTTTTCTCGTGGAAAGGCGAAGTGGTGGAAGCGAAGAAAATGCCGTCGATGGAACTTTTGTCAACATCGTCAACACAATCTAGGGCTGCAGCCACAGCCATTGTTAGGCTGTCTTCATCCTTGCCCGCAACAGCTCTTTCACCTGGGCCTCCACCAATCAATTCTCGCCTTAATCGCCATATTGGAATGTGGACACCGTATGCTGAAACTCCAACCATCTCATTTCACCTCAACCCAAGTATTGCCACGGCGGCTGTCTGAGAATCAATAGGAGTGCCGCCGCACGTGTGTGTTAACCCCAACTGGTTTCTTATGTTCACTTGCCTTTGGCCAGCTTTTCCTTGAAGTTGCTTGTAAACCTCATACATCATTCTAAGCCCGCTGGCGCCGATCGGGTGTCCGAAAGATTTTAAGCCGCCATCCGTGTTTACGGGCAGTTCACCTTTCAACTCGAAAGCTCCAGCCTCCACGTCTTCTTTCGCCTTCCCCCTCGGAGAGAAGCCAAAATCCTCATAGATTAAAAGTTCATGGATTGTGAAGCAGTCATGCACAACGGCCAAATCCAATTCTTTGCGCGGGTTTTTGACGCCCGCCTCGGCATAAGCCATATTTGCAGCCCTAAAGTTTTCCTCTATGTGGGTTAGGCTCCAGTCATCTTGAACCTGTGCCTGATAGAACCCAGTGCTCATCCCAACACCTTTCACGAGAACATAGTCATCCCGATAGTTCTTGGCCAAATCGGCGCGGACAATTATGGCGGCTGCCGCCCCATCACTTACACCACAGCAGTCATAAAGCCCCAAAGGCCAAGCAATTATAGGCGCGTTCAAAGCATCCTCGATGGTTATTTTACGCTGGAACTGAGCTTTAGGGTTTAAAGAACCGTTATAATGGTTTTTGACAGCAATTTTCGACAGTATCCTTCTACCTTCATCTACTGGAATATTGTAACGGTGAAAATACCTCAATGCAAGCTGGGCGAAAGCAGACACCGGCATAAATCTTGTGTC
>CAZZMT010000057.1:0-11406 GCA_964655395.1 uncultured Candidatus Bathyarchaeia archaeon
CAACAGATTCTAGAATATACGCATACTCGCAGGATCCTACAATTCTACAGAAAACTTCTACAGGCGACAGCCCAAAATCAAGTTTAACAAAGTGAAGGCTATCAGCGGCTAGTAGACCAAACGTAACCCCTCATACCGTGCACCATCGCCGCCATTTCAATTCACAAAAGGACATATTTAAACATTTATGAACAAAAATGTACATAACCGTTACTATCAAATAGAAGAACAACAGCCCACAATCGCAGCAAAATCAGTCAGCTTTAGTAAACTTTTCTCTAATCTGTTTAGCCTTTTTAACATAGTCCTTAAGTTCCCTTTCCTTAAGGGCTTTTTCAGGCAAAGTCTCCGGAGCATACATTAGAGGGATAACCGCCAAAAATAAGAAGAAACTAGCCAGAGAGAAAGCAAAGTCAGCCCTAATCGAAGCGACAAGTGGTTTAACAAGAATTGACAAATATCCTGATAAAAGATAAGGCAGTCCCCCAACAAGATAATACCTTTCCTTCCTTCTGTTCTCAGCTAGATCCCCCCATATAGCCATAAAAAATACTCCAGCAAATACTCCCCAAACAATACTGTCTAAAATTATATACATGTACCTTATGATTAACACGTCCGGAAAGAGACTAAGTAACGCATATTCAATGCCTAGAAATACAAATCCCAAGGTTATTATGCGCTTTCTCCCATATTTATCTGAAATTAATCCGCCCAAAAATGCAAAAACACCAATAAGCGAGAACTGTAGGAAAATGGTCGTGACATAGAATTGTTTTCCAAATAAATATTCCACTATTGGTGCCTCCGTCCAATTCACAAGACAGAACATCAACCAAGGCAAGAGAAACAACATTACCTTTTTTTCTTTGACCGAAGAGGGAAGCAATGAGGCATCACAAAATTTTCTGCGTTTTTCGGAAAGCGCAGGGGAAATTAAACCTAATATTCTCAACAAAAGAAGAGCTAAAATTTTAGAGGGTGCATCTAGCACATCAATTACAATGGCAATAACTAAAATGAAAAAACCAGACAAAGCCCATACTAAACCGCCATACCTGCCTCTTTTCTCTATAATGGTATTTTCAGCAAACAATGCTAAAATCAACGGAAAACCCAATCCGATAGAAAACCCTAAAACCATAGAAGTCGTATAAGTATATACAAGAAAACCCTCTTCCAAAAAACTTAGTAATGCTGTAGAAACAACACCAAACAAAACCCAACAAAGTAAAAAACTTCTGATTGATGAAACATAAAAGGAACTGCCCAAAAGCGCACTAAACGCTATTCCTAAGAAGAACAAAGTTGAAGCAGTTATTTTACAAACGTTTGGCATGTTGATACTTTCTAAACAGTTGAAAAAAAATGAATATACCAAACTGTACCACGTAAACGTATTTATGATAATGAAAAAAACAGAAAGCTGTACCTTTGTTAACATTTTGCTACTTTCCTTTTCCCCTCATTTTAGCCAAGAATATGATTAAGAAGACTACGTAAATAAAATTTCGGCGGCTTATACCGGCTAGAAGTTTAAAACCACAAGCTTTAAGTAGAATTGTAGAACACTAATACATGTGGAGGAGAAGGAGAATGCGAAGTCACAAAGATATGCCTAAAAAAAGGCAAATTCCTGTGAGATTTGGAGGAGCATAAGCTAATACTCTATTTTATTTATTCCCTCTAACATAGCTAGTGCTAAATATTGCATTAATTCTCTTGACTGAGATTTTCGCAACCCTTCTAATTTTTTAACAATTTGTTTCACTAGATTTTGCATTTTTTCAACAAGCTTCGCGACATTTTTTGACTTAAAGATACAGTCCACAAGAAAATCAACGTCACTTTCTGTAATATTTGGCTTTGAGAGAATTTTCTCTATTTTTTTGCATTCATTTTTATCTTCTAAAGCATATAAAACAGGCATGGGAAGGATTTCATTTTTTATGCGATTGCGCAATTCCTCTGCTTCAAATACATCAATGAAATCGTCACGCAATACAATTAACTCACCAACAATTTGACCGTAACATTTTAAAATCTCCATTTCTTCTGTAGATGCTTTGCCTATAATAGCACCTAACTCCACATCTGCTCTGAAACACGCTGCTTTCATTTTAATAACTCTCCAATAACTTGTAATGGGCACTTTTTTACATTTTCTCAATTCAATCTCTAAAGCGTGTGCATTTCCAAGCTCATAAAACGCTTTTCCAATAAGGTCAAATACTTTATTCATTTTTTCAGTAGCTACGCCTAGATCTCGAAGAGCAACGAATCCTTTTATAAGAAGAGCGTTTCCAATAAGAATTGCAGTGTCTATTCCATACTTACCAAACACTGTTTGTTTTCCGCTTTTAACTAAAGACCTGTCGATAATATCATCTTGTACATCAAAGGCTGCGGTTAGCATAAGCATTGCCACTTGAGCTTGTGTTATGAGATTTGGGTCCGCGTCAACACTTTCGCCCGCTAAACGGATCAGCCCTGGATGTATGATGTTATACCAATTTTTTATATAGTAATCCATAGCGTTCTTCGCCTTCTTCGATTTAGGTGGCTCTGCAAGCATTATTGCTTTTGCAATCTTGAGAGCTTCTGAGCTTTTCTCCTCTAAAACAGCTACAAGTTTTCTAGCCAAGTTTTCTTCTTGATGCAAATTGCACACCAATAAATTTTTGCTAACCCTATTGGCCTATAAATGATACTAAATTTTCTTATAAAAAATCTTGTGGTTAATAGTAAAGTATGCCACAGAATTTTAAGTACTCGCAGTAAAATTCGAGGATTTGCTTGTTGTAGATATATTTTCTCAATTTTATATCCATCAGTAAATTCAACCCGTATGCTTTTCTCCACAGCAAATCAAATGAACTAGGGTTATTCTGCAAAATAGCATAGGCTGCCAGCTCCCCATCTAACATGGCATATGGGATACCCTCTCCTAGAATTGGGTTTGCATGACCAGCGGCATCACCTATCAAAATCCAGTTCTTCCCAGAGACTGATGTAGATAACGTTTTGACATTTTTTATATTAGGAACTAGTGCAGCCCATCTTTTAAGTTTCTTTATATACGGATAATACTTTGCTATAAAGTTCTCTAGTTCTCTTTTTAACCCTTTAACATTTGATATCTCGGTGCATCCCACACCAACGCTGGTATTTTCTTTTCTTGGTATAACCCAAAGATACCCCTTTCTATGTGCTAGAAAATAAAAGTGTATATCCTCATCTTCCAAGCCTTCAACAAAATATCCGTAACAAACTCCTTTGTCCTCGGGGTTTAGTGCTTTGGTTATTCTTTGTCTAACAATGCTATTAATACCATCTGCTCCCACAAGAATTTTTGCATAATGATATCCCTTGTCGGTTTTTATTTTCCATGCACCTTTTTTTACTTCTAAATCCACAACTTTTTCTTTAAGCAATTCAGCCCCTTTTTCCATAGCTTTATTAAGTATAAACTGGTCAAAACTCAGCCTGGATACACATATTATCTGACCTCTCCTAATATTGACCGTAACTTTTCGTCCAAGCGGTGAAGTCAAATACATTCTAGTTCTTTTAATATGCTTTATTGGGAGTTTCTTTAGGAATGGAAAGAGTTCTTGGGCTAATGGTGATATTATTCCGCCGCAGGGTTTTTCTCTTGGGTGGGAGTGATCGAAAATGGTTGGGTATATGCCGTTTTCTGCGAGTTTGTATGCGCAGTATGCTCCCGCAGGTCCTCCACCTACTATTGCTACTTCAATCATTTTAGGCCTTGTCTTGCATTTGTTCTACTATTATGTTATAATATGTTTGTATGTATGTTTTTCCTTTTTGTGTTGTTGTGTATATTTTTCTTGTGCGTTTTCCTTGTTGTTGTTTTTGGCTTGTGATTAGGCCTTTTTCTTCGAGTTTTTTTAGTAGTGGGTATAGGGCTCCGTGGCGTATTTTTAGGCCTGATGTGGCTTCTATTTGTTTTTTTATTTTGTATCCCCACGTGGGTTGTTTGTTTATTATGTTTAGTATTTGGATGTCTAGTAGGTTTTTGGTTATGTGTTGTACAATTTCTTTTTTGAGGTTTTCTTCCATTGGTTTGGCGCCTTTTATGTTCTGTTTTTGACTTATTTATTGTTGGGTTTATATGTTTTATGTGGTTTTTGGAGTAAGCTCTTGTATGCTTTTTTATGTTTTTGGTATGTGTGAACCTTTATATGGTTGTTTAGGCTTTATAGAGTCTTGAGATATGTCTAAAAAGGACATATCACATCCAAGTCTAACAGAAAAACTGTTAGACAAAACAACAAAAGAGGAGTCAGAAAATGAACAACGCAAAACAAGTTCAGGTTAAACTCATGAAGGGTCTCCTAGACCTTATAGTGCTCCAGTTCCTCAGCAGCCAGCCCATGCACGGCTACCAAATAATAACGCGTATACGCAAAACCTTCGGTGTTTACTTCGGCCCAAGCACCATTTACCCGCTGCTAAACGCCTTGGAAAGAAGCGGCTATGTTAAAAGCGAATGGGACATGAGCAACGAAAGACCCAGAAAAGTGTATAAGCTGACGGCTGAGGGACGCAACCTCCTAAACTTCACCGAAGAATCACTAAACCTCATATGCAGGAAGATTGGGGCAACAAGCGTAACAAAGGGAATAGCCCTCGAAGAAAACACTGTGCAGCCAGCACTACGCTCCTTCATTAAAAACGGTGAAAGCTTAAAGACCCGAGCCCCAATCCTAAAGTAATTTAGCCAATAAACGAGAAAGGAGGCCTTCACAGCCTATAGGCTTAACGTTCCTTTTATTAGCCACCCTTCACTTCCTTTAAGTTTTGAGGATGGCATTTTGGAGGAAGTAGACCTCTTAATTCGTGGATGCACTGTTTTGCCAGTGAAAGACGAGGGGATAATTGAGGACGGCGCCATAGCCGTTAAAAACGGAAAAATAGTTTTTGTTGGAAAAAGCAAGGCTCTACGCGGAGTTAAAGCGGAAAGAACAATAAAGGCTAAGGGTAAAGTTGCGCTCCCCGGCCTTATAAACTGCCACACTCACGTGGCTATGACCCTTTTTCGCGGTTTAGCCGAAGACAAGCCCTTATACGCTTGGCTGCGTGAGACCATTTGGCCTTTAGAGGCGAAACTGACAAGTGAAGACGTTTACGCTGGAGCGCTTTTAGGCTGTTTGGAAATGGTGAAAAACGGCACCACATGTTTTGCAGACATGTATTTCCATGAAAAGGCTGTTGCAGAGGCTGTACGCCAAAGCGGAATAAGAGGCGTGTTGGCAGAAGGCATCATCGAAGCTGGCAAAAGGGAACTTGGCGAAAAAACTTTCAAAAACAGCATAAGTTTTGCGGAAAACTTCAAGGGATTTGCTGAAGGCCGCGTATCCACCATGTTGGCACCACATGCCGCATACAGCTGCAGTCCAGAACTACTAAGAAAGGTTAGGGAAAAAGCCTCAGAGCTTGGTGTGGGCGTTCACATTCACCTCGCAGAGTCTGCTGAAATGTTTAGGGATTTTGAGAAGCTTTATGGCTGCAGCGAAACAGCCTTCCTCGATAAGCTTGGATTTTTTGATGGACATGTGCTTGCAGCCCACTGCATAAACTTGTCAGAAGCCGACATGCATGTTTTGGCTTTGCACAGCGTTAACGTTGTCCACGTGCCAGTAGCTAACATGAAGCTTGGCTTGGACGCCGCAAAAATTAAGGAGCTTATGGATTTAGGCGTTAACGTGGCGCTGGGCACCGATGGACCGGCAAGCAACAACACGCTTGACATGTTTGAAACCATGAAGTTTGCCGCCCTGCTTCAGAAACATGTATACCGCAACCCAGGCGTTTTAAACGCCTATCAAGTTTTGAGGATGGCAACCTTATGCGGTGCCAAAGCCTTGGGGCTGGACTGCTTGATTGGATCGTTGGAGGTTGGAAAAAGGGCGGACATTGTGCTCGTAGACCTTTCTAAACCCCATTTAAAGCCTTTACATAACGTTTATACAGCCCTAGTTTATTCAGCCCGCGGAAGCGACGTGGACACAGTTATTGTTGACGGCAAAATAGTTATGGAAAGCCGAATCGTTAAGACTTTAGATGAAGAGGCCGTCATTGAAAAAGCTGAAAGACACGCAGCGGATTTATTGACGCGTAAACTTTAAGTACCCATCGTTTAGACGTTTTGTACTCCTAGCTTGGAATTAAAATGCCACCGATAATACGAATTGAAAACCTAACTAAAAAGTTTGGAAACTTCACAGCTGTTGACCACCTCAACTTGGAGATAGAAGAAGGTGAGATTCTCGGGCTTTTGGGTCCAAACGGTGCTGGAAAAACGACGACAATTCTGATGCTTGCAACTGTTATGAGGCCCACCGAGGGCACAGCCTACGTTGGAGGCTACGATGTCCGGAAAAACCCGGACAAGGTTAGAGAGCTTTTGGGCGTAGCCTTCCAAGAGCCTAAAATGCTGTGGGTTAGCACCCCATGGGATGTGGTTAACTGGCACGCGAAGGTTTGTGGACTGCCAACGCAAGAACGCAAACAGAGAGTTCGAGAAGTTCTTGAAGCTTTGGATATGTGGGATTACCGTCGCAGAAGCGTCCACGCCCTTTCCGGCGGCATGCGGAAACGGGTTGAAATCGCCAAGGTTTTGATTCAAAGACCGAAAATAGCCATAGTGGATGAGCCAACAGCCCAAATAGATATTGTTGGCAAACATAAGATTTGGAGGATGCTTCGAGAACTCCGCGATAGTGGAACAACCATTATTCTTGCGACAAACGAGCTTTACGAGGCTGATGTGCTCTCTGACCGGGTGGGCATAATGCATAAGGGTAAACTGCTTGTTTGCGATACTCCGCAGAAGCTTAAGGACAGCATCGTAGGCGGCGACATTGTTGAAATCCAGTTTGAGGCTGAGCCTTCGCCTAAAATTGTGGATCAACTGAAACAATTCAAAGAAGTTGTTAAAATCATTAAGACCAAGACGTCTGCACTACGTCTATACTTGAACAAGGTTGAGGAGGTTGTGCCAAAAATCATGAACTTGCTAATGAAGGAGGGAGCTGCTGTTTCCTCTATTCGCATGAGTGAACCCAGCCTAGACGACGTGTTCGCCCATTACACTGGTTTGACGCTTGAAGAGGCAGAGAAAGGAGGAGGCTGAAACGCGGAAACTCCTCTATGTTGTGGAGCGAGACGTCCGCCTATTCTTCCAATACAAAGTTATGATTATCATGAGGGCTATCTGGTTTGTTTCTCAAATCGCCTTTTTTGGGCTTATCGCCTCCCGCATGATCGCTGTTGAAGATTATTTCCGCTATTATGTTGGCGGCTTATCCATCATGACGCTTTATTCAACCGCCGTGTTCATAGGCTTCGACATTTACGAGGAGGCGGAACACGGGGTCTTCGAATATCTTCTAAGCCTTCCAGTCACTAGAAAGCAGCTTGTCATTGGACGTTCTATTGGTGGGGGCTTGCGCGCCTTCATATATGTTGGCCCTCTTATATGTGTAGCCCTCTACGTGATTGGCACGGCTAATCCGATTAACTTTTTGTTGGCGTTGTTTTCGCTTTTCCTCTTCGCCTTTGGAGTTTCCGGTATGAGCATAACTTTGGCGGTTGCCATAAAATCCAGCGACCGCTTCGACATTCTCATGGGAGTTTTGGACGCGTTAATAGTGCGCCTAAGCACAGCCATGTACCCATTAGGCTTTGTCAGGGAGGCGAATCCGCTCTACGGGTGGATAGCCAATTTCAACCCGGTCACGTATGCCGCTGAGCTTTTCCGTTGGGGCGCTGGCATCGAATCGAATTTGTCTTTTGAAAATCCACTGTTGCCGTTTCTTGGAATAGTCATGTTCTTCGCCTTCTTCACACTTTTAGGCATAGTTCTTTACGACAAAACCATAGAGGGAGGCGGGTGGCAATAGATGAGGCACATCGCACACGTATTGGAGAACGATTTTAGAAACTTTTTCCGCTATAAATGGTGGCTCGTCGGCTTGATTAGCATGAACCTAGCCGACTTGTTTATTATGGCTATGGTTTACAACCGCATGCTTAGTCCTGAGGTAACCCGGCAGATAAAAAGCTACTTCGACTTCTTCGCGCCGGGGTTGACGGTTACTGGACTGTTCGCCTCCGCTTTCATGATTGGACGGGAAGTGAACATGGAACGCCGAAGAGAAGTTCATCAATACATGCTTAGCCTACCCATGACCCGTTTTGAACTAGCCTTCGGACGTGTGCTTTCCGGGGGATTGCGAGGCATGGTTTACATGTCGCCTTTGTTGGCGACGTGCTTCGCCTTTATCGGGCTTCCAACGCTGAATCAATTATTTATAATTCTAGTTGTGCTTTTTTTCCTAGCCATGGGAATCTCGGGCTTAAGCATAGCCATAGCCGTCTCCACAACAAGCCTCGACAAGTTCGTAACCGCGAGGGGTCTAGTTTACTATCTGCTGTTCTTCTGCAGCAGCGTCTTCTACCCATTCTCGCTGATTGAACAGCTTGGACTAGAAGGCAAGTTTCCAATGATCCTTGTAACCTTTGCGAGAATCAACCCATTAAGCAACGCGTCGGACCTTATCCGCTCCTTTCTATTGGGGACACCGTCCTTCTCGCCTGAAATGGTTGTCAGCGTACTAGTTTTTTCGGCAGTTTTCACCACTTTCGCAGCTTTCGCCTACATTAAGCTGATAGAACGCGCCTAACCATCTCACGCCTCATCTCCCTTCTCTTTCTAAACCTCTAAACTTGAAGGGTTTACGGCACAATTGTGGAACGTTAAACTATATCTCCTAGGGGACGCTATTCTATCCTAGAAAAGTATTTGGTGAAAATTGGCTTTGAAGCAAAAGGGGCTGGACGAGGGGCTGAAAAGGCAGATTCTCGATTTTTGTAGGCAAATTGCCAACTCCAGCCTAATAACCGGCATCTGTGTATGCGGCAACTTGAAAGCTTTGCTTGAAGTTTTGATCGTTGTAGACGGCTTTAAACCCAGACTAATGAACTACGTGAAGTTTTTCAACGGCAAGCCGGCCGTCTTCTACACGGTGGACCGATGGGTTTTTGAGAAAGACGTAGAATTGGGCTTTTTAGGCGAGGCTTACGCTATACACCTAATTTTTCCGTACACGCCGCTGACAAACGCCGATTATTTAAGGGTTGAAGAGGTTAAGCTGAAGAGGCGTTTGATTCTTGAGCTTCTGGAAAACCTTGTGTTGGCTTTTCCAGAGCTTTCCCACGAAATCCGGATAAAACCAGAATACTTCATGTATGAGGCTATGCTTAGCAGGGCGCGACTGTTTCCACCAATGTATTACACGCTTGCCCATTTCTTTCAAGACGAGCAACGCGAACAAAATGTTAGCCAAGTCTTGGAAGGATATTTACTCGCCCTAGAAGATTTAGAGAAAAGGGAGGTTGTGGAGCGCGCAAACAGCTTTTACAAGATTTCGAAAAGCTTCATTGATGGCTTTAAAGGCAGAAAAGCCTTGTTCACAAATCTTTTTAGGTCTGCGCAGAAAGCCCTATTCATGTCTTTCATGGGAACTTTTCCCAAAATTTTAGGCGTTTTATCGGAAAGTATTGACGTTTTCCTAAAATTCCAGTTTTTTGAGGGCGGAAAAGACAGTTTAAGGGTGGAAATTGACGTTGAGGACCCGAAGGCGTATTTGTTTGTGCCTACGGCTAGTGGGCTTGTTCCTTTGGCTGCGAGAATGAATATTGAAGGTTTTGCTAGGAAGATCCTTAAAGTTGGAGAAAGCAGACCGGTGAGTGTTGAGGCGTTGGGCGGAGTTCTAAACGATGTCTATCTTGTTAGGGTTTCCGAGGATGGAGAGGAACGCAAGATTGTTGTTAAAAGCTTTAAGGACTGGTCTGGGTTTAAATGGTTTCCGTTAACTTTGTGGACTGTCGGGACTAGAACTTTTGCTCTGCTTGGGCGTTCAAGGCTTGAGAGAGAATGCTCCATCAACAATTTCCTACACTCCAAGGGTTTTGCTGTTCCAAGACTCTTAGGCATAAACCATGCTGAAAAGCTTGTTTTCATGGAGTATGTGGAGGGCGAAACGCTCGATAAGGTTGTTAAACGAATCTTCAGCAAAGGGAATGCAGACAAAATCAGAATGGAATTGGAGTTAATCCGCAAGGTTGGCGAGGTTTTCGCTAGGGTTCACGCCTTAAACGTAGCGTTGGGCGACACAAAGCCTGAAAACATTATGGTTGGAAAGGATGGCGAAATCTACTTGATGGATTTTGAGCAAGCTTCACGGAAGGGCGACAAGGCCTGGGACATCGCTGAATTCCTCTATTTTGTTGGGCATTATGCGCCGCCACTTGCCCGGACAAGACTTGTTGAGGATGTTGCGAAAGCTTTTATTAAGGGGTATTTGGGGGCTGGTGGAAGTTTGGAGGCTGTTAGGGCTGCTGGAAAACCCAAATACACGAAAGTTTTTAGTTTGTTTGTTTTTCCCCACGTTATTTTGGCTATTTCAAACATTTGTAAAAGGGCTGGACAGAGAAATGGTTAGGAAGGAAACAACTTTAACCTTTTACGGCGGAGTAAACGAGATTGGCGGAAACAAAATTCTCCTTAAAGACGGGGACACAGCGGTTTTCCTTGACTTTGGAATGTCTTTTGCTTTGAGGAAACAGTATTATTCGCCTCCGCTTCTATCGCCTAAAAGCGAGAGAAGCCTCCAAGAGTTGGGCATTCTGCCAAAACTCGAAGGTGTTTACCGTTTCGATGATAAACCGCCGGCTGTGGATGCCATTTTTATCTCTCATGGACATATGGATCATTCAGCCTACCTATCTTTTGTGAAAAGGGAAATCCCAGTCTATTGCGGTGAAACGACAAAGATTATTTTGCAGACTTTCGGCGAAATCCGCAAGGCGGATTTGGAATTCAACGTGGAAGGCATAGACTTCCACGCTTTTAGAACAGGTGACACTGTCAAGGTTGGCGATTTAGAAATTGAGCCTGTGCATGTTGACCATTCCCTTCCGGGGGCGTATGGCTTCATCATTCACACTTCAAGGGGGGCTGTTGTCTACACTGGGGACTTTCGAGATCATGGTGCAAAAAACGAAATGACCAGGGAGTTTGTGGAGCGGGCTAGGGCTGCTGAGCCCGTGGCCGTTGTTTGCGAAGCCACCAACATGACAAATGTTTCGGTTTCTTCTGAAAGGGAGGTTGAAGCCAAACTGAATCATGTTGTCAGCCAGACAGAAGGCTTGGTGCTTGCGGAGTTCGCCTACACAGACGTGGATAGGCTTAACTCTTTTTATCGAACAGCCTTGAAAAACAACCGTTGTTTGGCTGTTTCGCTGCGGCAGGCCTACCTTATAGAGGCTTTAAGCAGTGACCGGAAGCTTCGCATTCCAAGGCTAAGTGATGAGGAC
>CAZZMT010000058.1:0-17111 GCA_964655395.1 uncultured Candidatus Bathyarchaeia archaeon
CAATAAAAATGAACTGGCCAACACATAAGCTGCCAAGATGGAAAAGAAAAACAACAGGTGAACACTTCCGTGTAGGAATGCCTAATCCGCCGCCACCAAACCCAAAACCACCAGCAGGAGGATGGTACCCAGAAGTAAAAAGACAGAAATAAAGACTTTTGGATGTTCTCAGGGTTAATGAGACTCAAGCTTGAGAACTTATAATTTTATGTCTATATCTACCGATCTTATCAAAACTAACTACTTTTTGAAAATATGTGGAAAACTGTCTATTCATAAGGACCGTGGCTTAAGATTTTAAACTCTATCATCAACCGTATCGTTAAATTTAGCTCTATCGACAATAGCGTTCATTTAGTAGTTGCTTATTAGCTGTACAGAGATTACTGTTAAAATTGCCATTATGATCAAGGTTACTAAACTTTTAAAACATCTGTAAATGAAACCGAAAGTTTTAAATCAAGTTTCGGTTTAAAAACGAAGAACAGATGGGGGGAAGCTTTGGACCATACAACTTTGCTAGAATATTCTTTTGGTATTCTATTGGTGTTTCTGGTTTCCGTTGCATCGTTCGCTCCTTGCACATACGCTGAAGAGAACATACTCAGAGTAGCGTTTGACCACATGGTGAGCACATTTAATATACTACACGCACCGCGCGATGTTACTTTATCCGGGACCTTTGCAAGTTTGCTTTATGAGCCCCTTATGTTAAACTTAATTAATGGTAGTTTGGTGCCTTGGCTGGCTAAAAGTTGGGAAATTCTTGACAATGGCTTAAGGTATGTCTTCCACTTAGATGAGCGGGCAAAGTGGAGCGACGGTAAGCCAGTCACAGCGTATGATGTAGAATTTACGTGGAACCTAACTTTTAATTATGCGTTTCCATCTACGTTGCAAGGCGTTCTTCAAGCGGTAAGGGCTGTCGACAATTACACGGTTGAGTTCATTACAACCCAGCCGTGGGCAAGATGGTATTCAGAATTCGGCGGCAGCGTCGTGCTTCCAGCACACATATGGAGCAAAATAGAATCTCCATTAAGTTACGAGTTTATAAATGACCCCAGCAAACATGTAACATCAGGCCCATTTATATATGACTCATTCAAGGCTAGTGAATGGTGGCTCTTTAGGAAGAGACCAGACTACTGGAAGACAGAGGTTATGCCCAAAATAGACGGAGTAATGGTTAGATATGTTGGTGATAGTTCGTTATATCCGCTTCTCCTCCTGAGGGGCGAGGTTGATGTAGCTCAGCTATTTCCGTTTTATTTGCTTGGACAAGTGATGGGAAAGCCTAATATCGCCATTTGGACGTTTCCAGAACCTGTAGCAACCGAAGTTTTAGCCATTAATACTAGGCTTTATCCGCTCAACATACCCGAAGTTAGACAAGCAATTGACTTAGCAATAGACAAAGTTTCTATTGCAAACAACCACTTTATGGGCTTTGGTGTTCCCGGTAATAGATGCTTAGTCAACATGGCAGCATACCCAGAATTTTATGTCCCTGAAGCTGCTTGGCTTGGCTGGGGCAAAACCCACGAGGAGTGTGTCGCTGAGGCTAACCGCATATTAGACGAGCTTGGCTTCACACGAGGCCCCGATGGAATAAGGGTAACACCTAACGGGACAAGGCTAAGCTTCAAATACATTGTGCAAATGGCTCCTCTAACAGCCGTAAGACTTAGGTCATCAGAGGCTATCGTTAACTACCTAAAGGAAATAGGAATAGAGATAAGTCTATACCAGCCATTGTCGCCACCAGATTACTTTGCGAGTGCATTCCTTGCGCCAACTAAAGATTGGGGGTTCGCGCAAGGTACATACGGCGAATATCCCGAGGCATGGTATAACCAAGTTTATTCCTACTTAACACCTGCTGTGGGTTTATCTCAAGTACTAGCAACGGGATGGGACATCACCGAGCCTGAAGTCGCAGCCCAAGTTAGTGACCTTTCCAGAAGTGCTTTAAGAAGACTAAACTACAACGAACTGGTAGAGGACGTTAAGCAAATAATCCGCATATACAAAGACTATATACCATCAATTTGCATAGCATTCTATCCTTTCACAATACTAGTTTACAGAACGGACAAATTAACCAACTGGCACCCTGAACACTCAACTAAATGGGGACCGTTTGGATTTCCAATACCTACGAGACCATTAATAGTGAATGAACTCACACCTGTTGGCTGGTCTCCAACTCCAACGCCGACACCAACACCTTCTCCAACTCCGACCCCCTCTCCGACACCAATAGGTTTGCCAATAGAACAAATAGCCATAATCACCGTATTCGTGATCGTGATAATCGCAGCATTAGGCTACATTGCGATTAGGACCAAGAGGAAGCCAAAATAATAACAATACCCCACTTTTTTACGTTGAGGAAAAAGCACGACTATACATACCCTTAAGATTTCTATTTGCGTCATTTAAGCTTTAACTTTAATTTTGGGAGTATTTGGCGATGGGCTTAATAAAAAACTCTTATAAATGAGCGTAATTAAGGTAATGCGTCGTATTTGCAACAAAATCGTTATTCTGTTTTCGTGATGTTTCTGAGCTTTAGTATTTATACACTAAGTTTACTTTTGCCGGTCTTACCTCGAGGGTTTCTAATGAACTCATATAGTAGTGTTGCCTATAAAACAGGAACTGAACTTAACGTTCCAATCCAGGTAATGCTATAACCTCAAATTGTTGCCTTTGCGTTGTTCGTAGCGTTAATACTCCATGCGCTATTCTTTGGCAAAAAGAGTGTTCTTCACATATTCAGCATTCGTGTGGAGCAACACTGTTAGGAGAATGCTTCCAGTTAAGATTCCTTTAAAAATATTTAAGTGGACCGGGCGGGATTTGAACCCGCGACCTCAGCGATGCCAACGCTGCGATCATACCAGGCTGATCTACCGGCCCCGAAATGTAAAACGTTGCAAGACTTCTATTAAGGATTTTGCTGAAGATTTTAATACTTCGCTTGTTGATCTAGTTTGTTGGAGGCGTTGAATTTGGCTGGAATTCTTCTCGTTCGGGATGTTATGACTAAGGATGTGCGGGTTGTTCGTCCCGATACAAGCGTCAAAGAAGTCGTTGCGACGATGAACAAGTTTAACATAGGCTCCATAGTGGTCGTCCAAGGAGAAAGACCAGTTGGAATAATAACTGAAAGAGACATTTTAAAGAGGATTGTGGAGCCCTGTTTGGATCCGGAAACCGTGACAGCGAGGCAGATCATGACAAGCCCGGTTGTGACCATCGACGAGAACGCCAGCATTAACGAGGCTGCCAAGCTTATGGCTAAAAAGGGCGTTAAAAGGCTTCTTGTCACACGAAACAACGACGAGCTTGTTGGCATTATCACGTTCACGGACATTGTGGCAAAGGTTCCAGACATGTTGAGTATATTGGAGGAGCTTGTTAGACCCCACACCCGCAAATACTAGACCATCAGGGTTTTCCAACGCTGTAAACAGCGAAGAGGCACTTTTCTTTGAAAATTCTTGAAATGAACTTGAAGAAGGGCTTTGTTAAGGTTGTTCCGGAAACTTTTGACGATTTGTGGCATCTCTACAACATCATTTACAGGGGAGACGAAGTTTACGCCTACACTACGCGGGAAATAAAGCAAGACGAGAAATATGCTAGGGCTAAACGGGGCGAAAGGGTTTCCGTTTTTCTCGGCGTTAAAGTGGAGAAAGTCTTCTGGGACAAGCTTCTTGGAAGGCTGAGGGTTCATGGAAAAATATGCCAAGCACCAGACATCGTTCCAACCGGTGCGCATCACACGTTGAACATCGCCGCAAACACGCCGGTAACCATAGTTAAGGAGGAGTGGCCCCGCCACCATGTTGAGAGGCTTCAAGCCGCTGCGAAAGCTTCTGAAAAACCTATAATCATAATTGCCATAGACGATGAAGGCTATGCGGTGGCAACAACAACCCATTACGGTGTTGAAGTAAAAGTCGAAGAAAAAACAAGACTTCCGGGAAAGCTTGAAGCTGAAAAACGCGGAGCAGCCTTAAAAGAGTTTTTCCATAAAGCCTTGGAGAGCCTCCGCCAAATTTGGAACGAAAATCGCAACCCAATAGCCGTTATAGGCGTAGGCTTCGTAAAAAACGACTTCATAGACTTTGTTGCCCGTGAAGCGCCAGAAATAGCCAAATCCATAGTGGACGTTAAAGGCGTAAACAACAGCGGTGTCGCCGGAATCTATGAGGCGTTACGGTCTGGAGTTCTCACCAAAACTGTGAGGCACCTACGCATTTTAGAGGAGACGGAAGCCGTCGAAAAAGTTTTGGAGAGACTTGGAAAAAGCGAGAAAACGGTGGCTTATGGTTTAGAAGAAGTGCGTAAAGCCGCCGACCTTGGAGCCGTTGAACTTCTTATTTTGGCTGACACAGTGCTGCGTGAAGCTTCAGACGAGGAACGTTTATCTATTGAACAGTTGATGAAGGACGTAGAGCAGAAAGGCGGGAAAAGCTTAATCGTCAGCACAGAACACGAGGCTGGAGCAAAACTTGTTGCTCTTGGCGGGATAGCTGCTCTACTTCGATTCAAACTTCAAGAATTCATGTAAATTCGTGAAGTCCTAGTATGAGTAGTTAGATTTTATTTTACATCAAGTATTCTATTGAAGATAATGTTAACACAGCATCTAGAAGCTTTTTAAACAGTCCAGTTTGGGTTACTCTTCCTATGATTTTTCCCTTTTCAATGACGTATAAGCGCCTAACGCCTTTTTCAGTCATAAGCTTCCACGCTTCTCCGAAGGGTGCATCGGGGTCGATAGTTATGAGAGGACTTGACATAACATCCTTCAACAATACTTTATCGATATTTCGGCCCTTAGCGATTACCCTCCTTAATAGGTCTCGCTCTGTAACAACCCCCATTGGTAAATCGTTTATGCTGACAACAACAGACCATACGCCATTTTTCAACATTTTATTTAAAGCCTCTTTTGCTGGAAGATTTCCGTCGACTACTATGACATTAGTCTCCATTACGTCTCGAACCTTTAATGTCAACGGCATACAAGTGCGCCTCAGCGGTTTGCTTTGCACTATCAAATATAAAAATTTTAGAGAAATAGTTTTTACGCTACAGACCTTAGCCTTCGCCTAACCGCCGGGTTTTCCTTTGCAAGCTTTTTCAAGACTTGTTCGAAGGTTTCGCCTTCCGCCAACTCCTTCTCAATGAAAACTCCTGTTCTGCCAATCTCGTCCCTTCTTAGGAGGGCGTGAACCCTGTCAAGGACCGTTTCTACAGATATGCCAAGAAGCCTAGCGACTTGTTCTTCGCATCCTATAATGGAGCTTTCCCTATGTCCCTTCTCTGTCGGCTCAATTAGCATTAGCCGCTTGTCTACGCCGGGAAAACGCAGTCCAGCCTTTAAATCTTTTAGGGTTGCTTCTCCGCCGAACCGGTAGAATTCGCGTTCCACCTTGCGCATTTTCATCAATGGGAAAGAGACGCTTGTTCTTTCGTCTATTTCGATGTAGGCTTTCATGGCGTAGGCTGGTGTAGCCTGCACCACGAGCCGCCGGTTCACCGGTATGCCAGCATTTTCAAGGGCTGTTTCCACGAGGAAGGATGAGGGCTGGTTTGGTATGAAGACGTCTACATCGCTTTTTTCTGTAACGTCTCCTCTGGCAATGCTGCCATGAACTATGGATTCTATGTTGAATTTTTCCAGAGCCTCCATGAGGCGTATCGCTTTAGCCCTCAGCTCTTCGAGAAGTTTCCACCTTTCGCTTGTGTAGACTACTTCGATGAATTCTAGGCGTCTAAGCGGCTTTTTAGCCAACTCTTTCACTTTCAGCACTAGAAACCCTTATCACGTTTAAAAACCTTAAGCGTAAACAGCAAACCATGAGACAAGGGCATTGTTGATGGACAGCGTCGTCTGCACTGTCTGCAAGCGCAGGTCAGCCTTCTTTTTTAGGCAGTATTCCGGCGAGATGCTTTGCAAGGGTTGCTTCGTAAAATCCATCGAAAGCAAGGTTAGAGCCACCATAGCGAAATACAAAATGTTCGACTTCGACGACAGAATAGCCGTGGCAGTTTCAGGTGGGAAAGATAGCGTAAGCCTTCTCCACATACTCGCCAAAATAGAGCGTGACTATCCGAAGGCTTCGCTTGTGGCTGTTTCCGTTGATGAGGGGATAGCCAGCTACAGAGATGAAGCCCTAAAAATTGCGAGAGAAAACTGCAGAAAACTCGGCGTGGAGCACCATATAATCTCTTTTAAGGAGCTTTATGGCTTTACTCTCGACGAAATTGTTGAAAGAATTAGGGCCGCTGACAAAAGCAGGTTAACCCCATGCGCTTACTGTGGGGTTTTAAGGCGAAAAGCCCTAAACTTGATCGCCAGAGAAGTGGGGGCGGACAAGCTTGCAACAGCCCACACGTTGGATGACGAGGCTCAAACAGTTCTTTTAAACATGCTTCACGGTGACATCATGCGCATAGCTAGAGAAAAACCAGTCACGAACGATGTACATCCAAAACTTGTCAGGCGTGTTAAGCCATTCTGCGAAATCCCAGAAAAAGAGACAGCCCTATTTGCCTATGTTAAAAAGATAAAGTTCCAAAGCACGCCGTGCCCCTATGCGTCTGAAGCCCTCCGAAGCGATATTCGCCAATTCTTAAACCGCATGGAGGAAAAACATGCCGGGATAAAATACACCGTGTTTAAGGCGGCAGAGCGAATTAGACAAGTTATGGAGAAGGCCGTCAGTGCTGAAGCGCTAAAAAAGTGCAGCCATTGCGGTGAGCCAACCACACAAGACTTGTGTAAGGCTTGTGAAATGCTTCAAACTTTGAAAACTTAAACCGATACTCTAATAAGGAAACAGTCTAACCATAAGGTTTGATGATCGATTTAATAATGATTCTCACATCCGTAACAGCTGTCAGTCTTATAGCATTTATAGGGATATTTTTCGCTGGGATGCGAGAGGAGCGGCTGAACCGCGTAACAATGCTATTGGTTGGATTTGCATCCGGCACATTAATCGGTGGAGCCTTTCTACATTTGCTTCCAGAAGCTATAGAATCCGGAAACGATGCAACAACGGTCTTCTTTTACGTGATAGCCGGCATAATTGTCTTTTTTGCCCTTGAAAAGTTCTTTTACTGGCGACACTGCCACGAGAGGGAATGTCCAACCCACGCCTTCGTATACTTAAACCTCATTGGAGATGGAATTCACAACTTTATTGACGGAATGATAATTGCAGCCACGTACATTGTGTCATCAGCTTCCGGCAGTTATCAACTGGGCTTCGCCACAACAATGGCCGTGATTCTGCACGAGATTCCACAAGAACTCGGCGATTTCGGCGTGCTAATATATGGGGGGCTGAACCGAAAAAAGGCTTTAACCTTCAACTTCATCTCGGCTGTAACCGCTGTGGCTGGTGCTCTTCTAACATATTTTTTGGCATACTTGCAAAGCATAGAAACGCTTCTAGTGCCTTTTGCTGCGGGCGGCTTCATCTACATAGCTGCCACCGACTTGATGCCTGAACTTCACAAGAAAGGCCTTGCAAGGGAGTCGCTGGCCCAGTTTATCGTAATTCTCCTAGGGATAGGGTTAATGGCTCTCCTCAAAATAGCCTTCGAACATTAACTTTTGGTTCTTTTCTTTAATCCTACGCAGCAAAAGTGAAGCCTCGTTGGCAGTTTTGGCAAAAGCAACCTTCTTGGCCTTTTCCAAAAGTATCTTTGAGCCACAGTATGGACATGTCCTCGTTTTTTGATCCGTCTTCGCCAATAAGTATCCGCCGCACTTGCCGCAAGCTACAACTGCATAATTGGGCATAGGCTTTTACTCCGAAAACTTTTTCACAGCACGGATAAATAACGCTTAACACAAGCTTCAGAGGGTGCCGATGAACGCCGAAAAAACGGAGCAGAAAAAAGAATTTAATCTTAAAGAGGCGGTGATTCAGTACTTTCGGAAAAAGGGCTATAAGGTGGAGGAGAACGTCAGCCTAGAAGGATATCGTGGGGTTCAAAGAACCTTCGACCTAATAGTCCAAAAAGGACGCTTAACTCAGTGTGTTTGGGTTAAAGACTGGAAGAGAACCATAGGCATAAACGTTATAATTAACCTCGACAAAGCCGCCGAAGAAGTTGGGTTGCCAAATCCCATAATTGTTGGAGAACAGTTCAGCGACCACGCGAAAGCCTACGCTAATAGGAGAAAAATAATGCTTTTAACCACGCGGCAAATTCTTCAAAGCCTAAAAGGCTGAAAGAGGCTTTTAAATTTTCAAGTATTCTTCTAGAAGCCCTTCCCGCTCCAGTTTCCCAAGCCAATCCACAATCCCCACAAAGCATTTTCTGGAACCGTTTAAAACTTGGAGAATTTCTGCCACGATTGCTTCGACATTTTTACCGGATACGTCAATCTCGCACACTTTTTCGCTGCCATAAGCCTCTAAGGCGTCCACGAGGCAAACGTCCAAGATTTCCGCAGCCAAATTCTCCCAAAGCTTGTTGCCCGAAAACCCAGCCTTCTCCATAAACTTCCGCAGCTCCACCGGGTCTCGGCGCAAAACAAAAACGTGGGTTGCAAGCTTTTTGGGGACAACGCTTGCCGCATAATGTCCATCAACAACCACTGTTTGCTCACCGCATCCCTCTATGAGTTTGCTGATCGCCTTTTTCATACGCTTTTCATCCACAATAACAGTTTTTCTTTTCTCGTCTCTTTCCAAAATAAGGTTTTCCTTAACCGCCAACTCAGTTAGGTTTATGTATAACGCGTTAAGCCTCTCCGCCAGCAAACGCGCCACAGAAGTCTTGCCGACGCAAGGCGCGCCAGTAACCAAAACAACCCATTTAACCATAACATCACACAACACACAATATTCGCCAACGTACAAAATAGTTTTTCCAAAACATTTATTGAACACATTCACCATAAATACTTTGGGCTGGCGAGTTGGCGTGTGGCTTTCGGGCCGACTCTTCATGAGGCCTGAGGAAACTCCGCCCACGTGTAGAAGTGCAACGCCCGCAAGGGCGTGGGGCGAGAGCCCCGGCAACGGAGCAGAAACGAAACGTCCACCCGAGCAAATGCCAATGAGGCATGCTAAGTTGTCGAGGATGCCGGGTGGAACCGGTGAAACGGCCGTCCTGCACGTGGAAAGGGCAAACAGCGCTGATGAGGATTCTACCCGAAGCGCAGGTAGCCCGATAAGCCGAATGCCACACGACAGAAGGCGGGTTACAGCCAACACGCCAGCCCACAGGAAACTCGCCTACCCCGTCTTTTAAAAGCATAAAGTTTTAGCATGGTGTAGGTAGTTTCAAATTCTGCTTCCGCCAACTGATAGATCATTTTTGTTTTTGAATGTTTCTGGGACGGTGTACATTACGGGTATTACTATAAAGAGTTCGGCTAAAACTGGCAGCGTCAAAACCAGGGTTTGTAAGCCTTTATCCCACAGGACGCCCCCAATAGCCGTAAGAGGGATCCTTGAAGAAGCACTTATTATACCCTCCACTCCATAAAGTTTTCCTCTGTTTTCTGTTGAGATCCCCTCCCACCACATTGTTATAAGAATTGTTAGGGCAACGCCGCCCATGCCCCCCATTCCCCATCCAAGGATGCATGCCAAAACTAAAAATTCGAACGACGGCGCCAAAATTAAAGTGATTATGCCTAAACAGTAGAGGCTGGAAAATAAGAAAAAGGTTTTTTTCCTACCAATTTTGTCTGCAAGTTTCCCAGCTGGAATATGCATCAACATCGAAGATGTTGCCGATAAAGTTGACAGTACGCCTAACATCGCAGCGTCGGCATTCTTAAAATTAACAATCCATAATGGAACGAAAATTGCCTGCAGAGACATAAAACCGTCGCGGCAAAGCCTTATAATGATCCATTGCTTTATGTGTTTTTCGCCCTTAAAGAATTTTAAGTACTCTCTTATGCCGCTTTCCTTTTCAAGCGTTTCATTTTTTCTGTTGTTGGAAAGTCCCGTCTCATCCAACCCAAAAAACACCATGATAGTGATGAATAGAAGAAGAATAATTGAGATGTAGTATAATGGGCGGATGCCCTGCGCGTTTATGCCTCCAAAATAGGTGACAACGGCAGCTGCGATCAGGGATGCAGAGATGCCTGTCACTCCCCACGTTACTCTCGATACACCCATAAGGGTGCCCCTTCTATCCGGTTCTGTAACCGTTATTAGGAATATGTCCATAATGGATACTTGCCTAATTAACTGGCCATATAGAATGAAACCTGGGATAAGCATCCACCATTTTCCAGCTAGGGCGAAAATGGCTAAAGCGAAAGTATCGCAAACAAGGCCCAGAATCATTATTTTTTTGAGAGAATGCCTCTCTAAAGCCAATCCCAAAAGAGGCGACACTATAAGCATCGCCAATGCACTTATAGCTGTAATCAATCCTATGTTGCCGCCGCTTGCTCCTAAAGCTTGGGCAAAAAGCATGTTGTATTGTGAACAAAAGCTGAACGGAATGTTATAGAGCCCCTGAGCCACAATTAAAACCTTAAGTTTATTGGTTAAACCTCTTAGCATTTCATACCCCGTTGTGGCGTGTGATTGTACACGGTAGACAATAAATTTTTCTTCCCTGCAAAAGTGGTTTCTCTCGTGAAGTTTATGTTCTCTCCAACTTGTAAACGGTTACAGGTTTAGCGCTTCCGTTTAGAGTATTTCGTTAATGTTTCAATGAACAAGTTGAAAAGTTATTTATTGCTTCCCATTAGCTATTTTAGGCTTGTAAAATGATTTACGTGATTGGTGAAATGCATGAATGCTGAACAAATTGCTCAGGAAAAGCTTGAACGCATCCTAACAGCAGCTAGCCTCAAAGAGCCAGACAGAGTGCCTCTTGAACTTAACATAGATTTCGGGTTCAAAGCAAGATGGGCTGGCATCACGGTGCATGATTTGTTCTTTGATTATGAGAAAGCCCATAAAGCCCTTTTGAAAACCGCAATCGACTTTCCGATAGATTTCCCGCCGATTTCCCTGATTAGTTCAGGTTCTCTGCTGGGTTTCGCTTTAAGAGATCATCCGGATGTTTCAGGGTTCCTTTTCCCATTAACCGGACCGATGCATGACATTTTAGGCGACACTTACACTGCTTGGCCGGGACGAGAACTACCCGTTAACGCTGGATCATTCCAGTTTCTCGGCGGAGAGTTCATGAAGCAAGATGAATATGACAAGCTTCTTGAGGATTACGTGGGTTTCATGGCTGAAGTAGTTATACCAAGAGCCCATAGATCATTGCGAAAGCCAGGCTCAGCGGAATTTATTGCAACAATTGCAAGAGCAACCTTAGAAGGTCGCCGCTACGCAGGTTTCCTCGTTGCCTTTATGAAAGACCTCGCCGAGCTGGGCTATCCAAGGCTTGGATTGGCCGGCGCAAGCGTGCCAGTAGATTTTCTGGGCGACTTCTTAAGGACGATAACTGGCATATTGCTTGACATAAGACAGGTGCCTGCTAAAGTCAAGCAAGCCTCCGATTTCCTGTTGAAGTTAACCTTGGAAAACCTTCCAAAATTCAAAGAGGCGCATTTCACTTTCATGCCGCTTCACTTAAACGAGTACCTTTCACCAAAACTTTACGATGAATTCTACTGGCCGTATCTCAAAAGGATAATAAATGAGTCATACAATCTAGGGAGGAAATGTCTTGTTGCTTTTGAGGGTAGACATGACGCTCATTTGAACAAGATACTTGAACTGCCGAAAGGCTGGGGCATAGGGCTCTTCGAAAAAACAGACATAAGAAAAGCCAAGGAAGTTCTGGGAGGCCATACATGCGTCATGGGCGGTATACCTCCAACAATGCTTTTGAACGCAACTCCCCATGAAGTTGAAAAATACATTAAATCATTGCTTCAAGATTTAATGCCCGGCGGTGGTTTCATCATTGCATCGTCAACGGCAATACCTGCAGAGACACCTCCAGAAAACATTTGGACCGTTATAAAAACTGTCGAAAAATATGGGGTATACCGAAGATAGTCCACCGTTTCATGAATGTGGAGTGGTCCTAAACCTTTTTATATGTGGATACTCCACGCATCATTATTCCGAGCCATGTAAAATTGGTGAAATTTCATGTCTGAAATTTCAAATATAAAGATTCAGAAAACGGATCATGCAGAAGAAAACGCGAGATCAATCAACATATCCGACGAAGAAATCATAAAAGTCATACATCACGCTGAAACAACTGGCCAAAAACTCTTCATTCCAGGCCAGGAAAGATTCTTTGCAAAAACTAAAATGAATGAAAAAACCTTCTACGTTGAGTATTCTCCAATGGGCGGGGGCAATTACAAGGTTCATAACGTTTACGCGTATAAACCGACTCATAAAGACAGCAAACTAGTTGGAGCGCAAACTGTGGAGTGGCACTGTTTTAGATGTAGGGTTCCCATGAGGGCTGCATCCGTAAACATGGAATACCGTGGCATAAGCGGCGCCGTTGACGGTATAATGTGTCCAAAATGCGGCGAAGTTTACCTGCTTGAAAACGTTGTCAAAGCAAAAGTGTTGAAGGCTGAAAAACTAATAGACGCCAAGTCACGTTAATCCTCAAAAGGATTTATTTTATTTCTTTCCAAGTATTTTCTCATGAAAGTGGCGGTTTTTCCACCAACCATGTAACAGTCTTCGCTGTGTTGAAAAATTCCTCTCTTATCTTTACGGTGATTTTCCAAATCATCTATTATGAGCATCCAGCTTTCTTTCCTAAACATAACCATTAAAACTGTAAAGACTGTGAATGCGGCAGCCCACATACCTGCCAAGAACATGGGTGTGCAAAAGAGGATAATGGCGGTTGTCCTGCCAAGTCCAGCAAACCAAGTGTGTCTTAACGCTTTAGGAACAAGACGCGTTGTGGGATTTTTGAACACGTACTGGACTAACAATAAAATTAGGAGCGCGGAGGCCCAAAACAAAAGGGATGCACAAATAAACAAGGCGTCTTTCACTTCAAGCGTTTATGCATTTAAACTTTCCCGTTCAAGCGCAGCTTTGATTTTTGATCTAGTTTCGCTTGGAATGGGACCCATCTTCAGGATTCTCGCCGTGAAAGTTTCAAACGTGTTCTGCAGTCGTTTGTATTCAGGAAGGGTTGTTGAAGCAGTCATTATGCGGAGAAACTCTATCCCATATCTTTGAAGTTCCTTTTTCACGTCAGAAATATACTGCCTCAGCTTTTCCTCCTTAAATACGCCGCCGTGATCTTCAACTAGCAGTATTCCATCTGCACCTGAAGCGAAAGCTTCCAGAATATGCCTTAATCCGACTCTTCCAGTGCTTGGAACCGCTATGATCTCAACGTTAAGCGGATAGGATACTCTGCTTTGTCCAGCTAAGTCAGCGCATCCATAAGCTATCTCTTTTTCCAGAAATGCCAGCACCTTTGGAGATTTTCCACTTTCGCATAATGCGCGAATCTGAGCTATCAGTTGGCTTTCAGTGCAGTTTTTAAGGTCAATGGCGTTTTGCGGGCACCTCGGCACACAGACCCCGCATCCAATGCAGGAGATGGGGTTCACTTCTATCCTATTGCTTGTCTTTTGGATTGCGTTAACGGGGCAAACTGTGATGCAGACTTCGCATTTATTGCATTTTTCCTGTGTTATCTCGATTACTTCCGGTGAAACAGCTATTTCGCCTTTGCCTAGAAAGCCCGCCACCCTCGAGGCTGCAGCCATAGCTTCTATCGTTGACTCTCTGATGTCTTTGGGGCTTAAGGCGCATCCGGCGGCGAAGATTCCATCGCGGATGCCATCCACAGGCCTTAACTTGTAATGGCGCTCCGTCAGGAAACTGTCTGAACCTATTTGACCATGCAGTTTCTTTGCCAGTTCTTCAGTTCCAACGCTGGAAATGATGCCTAGACTTAACACGACGAGGTCAAATTTTTCTTCGAAGTATGTTCCAAGCAGCGTGTTTTCAGCGTTAATGATCAAGTCGTCCCCGTCTGGAATTATCCTTGATACACGTCCCCTTATGAAGCGGATTCCTTGCTCTAGGGCTTTATTGTAGAATTCTTCGCATCCCTTGTTTCCAGCCCTTATATCTGTGTAAAAAATGCTGGGTTCAGCGTCTGGAACAACCATTTTAAGCAGCATAGCCTGCTTTATGGCTACCATGCAGCCCACGTTGCAGCAGTGCTCGACACCTCTATCCGTGTTTTTCATCCTGCTGCCCGCGCATAGGATAAAAGCGACTTTCTTCGGCGTTTTTCCATTTGATGGTTTGTATAGGCCAAGCGCCACTAGACGTTCAAATTGAAGGTTTGTGATGATGTCTGGATGCTGGCCATAACTGTACTCTTCAAGCTTTGAAGGGTCAATTTGATCGTAGCCCGTGCATACAACTATTGAGCCGACTTCTAGCTCTATAAGTTCCTCTTTCTGGTTGAAATCTATAGCGTTTGCCTTGCAGAATCTCTGGCATAGCCCACACACCCCTTTTGTGAAGTGAAGGCAATTTTCGATGTCTATAAGGTATGTCTTTGGAATCGCTTGCTGGAAAGGCTTATAGATCGCTTTTCGCATAACAAGACCGACGTCAAACTCGCTTGGAACCTTTACAGGACATACTTTTTCGCATTCCCCACAAGCCTTACAGTTATCGTTTACAAACCTAGGCTTTTTCCTGACTAAAACCCTATAGTTTCCAGGAAAACCTTCAATGGCTTCCACACTCGCCAAAGCAATTATTTTTATGTTTGGATGCTGTGCGGCAGCAACCATTTTAGGCGTAAGAATACATTGGGAACAATCAAGCGTCGGGAAAGTTTTACTGAGTTGAGCCATATGCCCCCCAATTGTTGGGCTTTTCTCCACGATGTATACTTGATAACCTTTATCCGCCAACTCTAAGGACGTGATGATGCCTGCTATCCCTCCACCTATAACAAGAACGTTTTGGCTCACAGGTATGCTTTTAGGTTCAAGAGGTTCCAAGAACCTCGCCCTTGCCACCGCGGCGCGAACCAAATCTACAGCCTTTAACGTGGCTTCTTCCCTGTCGCTGTGCACCCAACTGCATTGTTCTCTAATGTTTGCTATTTCTACAAGGTACTTGTTTAACCCAGCCTTCTCCACAGTCTGCCTGAACGTTTCCATGTGCATTCTAGGTGAGCATGCGGCTATCACAACCCGGTTTAAATTGTACCCCTTTATGGCGTCTCTTATCATTTCCTGGCCTGGATCGCTGCAAACATACTTGTATGTCTTAGCCACTTTTACGTCTTCCAGCTTGGATATTTCCTCTCTGAGTTTTTCCACGTCCACGGTGTCGCTTATGTTTCCTCCACAATGGCATATGAATACTCCAATAGCTGGTTTTTCACTCATTTCTGACCCTCCCCTATTCCATACACTCGTAAACCAGTTCTGTAAGGTCTTTCACGATTATTTCGCTGTTGGATTGAGTTGCCGCTTGAGAAAGGTAATACTTGCATCCGCCACATGAAGTTGCAAGTATCTTGGCGCCGACCTTCTCCGCAAGCCTTATCCTCTTCATTGTAACGTTTGAACGTAGGTTTGAATCCACAGCCTCCATTAATCCCCCGCCACCACAGCATATCGTGTCTTTGCCGTGAAACGGCATTTCAACGAAGTCTTCCGCAATTGCCTTCAAGATTTTTCTTGGAGGATCAACCATAGAGTATCTTGCAAGGTCACATGGGTCGTGAAAGGTAATTCTTTCAGTCAGTTTGTTTTTGAGTTTAATCTCGCCTGAAGCCAACTTCTCCGTTAAATACTCGGTTATATGTAAAACCTTGAAGCTTAAAGGTGCGTTAAGAAGCTTTGGATACCTGTATTTGATTGTATGCCAACACGTTGGACAGCCTGTGATTACAACCTCGGCGCCTGTCTTCCCTATTTCCTCCACGTTTCGGGCAGCAAACTCTTTGGCTTTATCCGTGTTGCCTATGAATAGGAAAGGCATGCCGCAGCATCTCTCCTCCTTGAGAACCGTCCAATCCTCCTTCATCTTTGTTAGAATCTTGGCGATGGTTTTCGGTATTTCTTGGCTGACATCCATGTAAGACGATGTGCATCCAACAAAATAGATTATTTTACTTTTTTCTTTAATTTCAACATTTATTCCAGCGGATTCCATCCATTGGGTTCTAGCTTCCGGCGGCTGCATGTAGGGATTGTATTGTTCACTTAGCAAGTCGTTTACGAAGGATAACCCTTCACAAACTCTACCCATACTAAAACTTAATTCTCTAAGTTTAAGCAACACCTCTTTATGTTGTATACCTCTTGGGCAAAGCATTTGGCACTGCCCACACAGTAAGCATCTATCTAAAACTTCAAGAATCGCCGGTTTAAGCCCCTCACGAATCATAGCCACAATTTTTCGTGGATTCTGACTGCCAAAGGAGGCTAATGGGCAGGCACCCGTGCAAACTCCGCACTGGATACAGTAACGTATTTCCTTAAATTCCTCTTTACTTAAAAATTCATCAATGAATGCTTTGTCTATGACGCTTGAACTTTCCTTATTGTTCTGCATTCCTTTCCCGGACCGATGTTATTCAATGTGAGAAGTGAGAATGGCGCTGAGGTATATCTTAAAATTTTTGCCGAGGAGAACAACTTTTAAACGTAAGAAGATCAAACTAATGAACTGAGAACGCCCTATGAAAAACGCGTCGGAGCCCATGAAAATATTCTCGACAAAATTCTATGAAGAAGCGATATGTACAATTTACGGCGGAAGTCTACATCCAGGTGAGTTGGAAGTAACACTAAGAATAGGCGAACTGGCCTGTGTGAACAAGGATTCACTTGTCCTCGATGTAGCGTCTGGAAAAGGAGACTCCGCACTTGCAATCTCGAAAAACTTCGGATGCAAAGTTATCGGCGTCGATCTCTCAAAAAAGTTTGTTAAAGAAAGCAAAACTAAAACTTCCGAGGGGTATACGCGCGAAAACCTTGAATTCTTAGTTGGCGACGCTGAATTTTTACCTTTTAAAAGTTCATTTTTTGACGTTGTCCTTTGCGAATGCGCCTTTAACCTTTTTCCAGACAAAAAGAAAGTTCTCCGCGAGGTACA
>CAZZMT010000059.1:0-13803 GCA_964655395.1 uncultured Candidatus Bathyarchaeia archaeon
CATTCAATTATCGCCTTAAACTCTAAGGGGTGAGGCGGCAGGCCGAAACGGTTGGGGCAAAGTGAAACCCCAGCGTCCAAAAGGATCCGCAAGTCTGGAGTCTCAACAAAAGTGCACATGGAGCGGACGCCTAAACTTTCAGCGGCAAGCGGCACAACCCTCAAATGTTTAAACATGGCTTGCTCAACTTTGAAACAGTTAACCATAAACTTTTATTCAAGTCCAACATTTAATTTGTGTGGCGGGTGATGACGACTCTGGCCCCACTGAATTGTGATTGGGATCTTGAGTGCGGGAGCCCGCCATTACAGTTAATGTTTTAAACCCCATAATGGCAACCCCCAGTTTGGTGGTTGGAGTGGGCTGGTTTTATGAGAAAACTGTTCCAACGCCACCAGAAGAGTACGTTAGGGTTGACCATGAGTCTTTAAGAAAGTTTGTCGCCAACGTTTTGGCCGCCTACGGCGTGTCCAAAGAAGATTCGCAGATCGTTGCCGACGTGCTTGTAACCGCCGACCTCATGGGCATTGAAAGCCATGGTGTTCAAAGGCTGAGAAGGTACACGACGGGCATTCAAGTAGGCTCCGTAAACCCAAAGGCTAAACCCACTGTTGTAAGCGAGTCTGCCTCCATGGCGCTGGTTGACGGAAACTCGGGGCTTGGACAAGTGGTTGCCTACAACGCGATGGAAATGGCTGTTAAGAAGGCTGCTGAAATTGGCGTTTCAGTTGTAGCCGTCAGGAACAGCCACCATTTTGGTATTGCTGGCTATTATGCGCTTCAAGCTGTTAGGCGAAGCATGATTGGCATAGTTATGACAAACGCGGAAGCCTTAGTGGCTTACACACATACAGTTGGCAGAAATGTTGGCACCAACCCCATAGCCTTCGGCTTTCCAACCCAAAAGCCGCCGCCCATACTTTTTGACGCAGCCACAAGCGTTGTGCCCATCGGAAAAATAGAAGTTTACGCTAAAGAAGGGAAGAAAATGCCGCATGGCTGGGCTATATCGGATGAAGGCAAACCAATAGACGACCCAAAAGAAATACTAGCCAGAAAAGGCGCTATTTTGCCGTTAGGCGGGCTTGGCGAAGACTTCGGCGGCCACAAGGGAGCAGGCTTAGCGCTTGTCGTGGACGTTTTGTGCGGCGTTTTAACAGGCGCCAACTACGGCAAAAACGTGAAGCACACAACGGCGAAGGAGCCCGCCAACGTCGGACACTTCATGATAGCAATAAACATTGACAAGCTGACTCCACTGGAAGTTTTCCTCGAAAGAATCGAAGAATACAAGGGTTACGTGAAAAGCTTGAAGAGGATGTCGGAAAACGTTGAAGTTTGGATTCCAGGCGAAAAAGCATGGCTAACCATGGAAACAAGGAAAAAGATAGGAGTCCCAATCCACAAGAACATTTTGAAAGAGTTAATGGAGGAAGGCGAAAAAGCAAACGTCGAATTCAACATTAAAATCCTTAAAGAAACAGCCTAAGCTTCTTCATTCTGGTTTTTCCCATAGTTCTAGCATGCTTTTTTTGAGTTCTCTGCGTTTTCTGTGGAGGAACTTGTAGACAGTGGCGTGTTGGCTTCCTTGAATCAGCATTTGGATAGCTTCCCTTGCCACTTGAACATTTTCAATTTTGCCAATGATGCCTACTGTGTGGCCATAAACCGTCACGTGGGTGTCCGTCAGCTCCTCAATTATTCTTCTTGTTTTGCCCTCCATGCCGATTATTCGTCCTTTAACCCGTTTAATGTCTGATTCGGATCTGCCGAATATGGCTCTTAAGTCGATTATGTCTAGGACTGCTTCCTCATCGTGGATAAGCCTAAAAGCGTGTTCAGGCGAGAATCCGCGTCCAATGGCGGTTACAACGTCCTTAGCCCTCAACAAGACTGAGGGGTCTTCAGCATTTTCCGAAAGCGTTATCGTCACGCCACCAGTGTCGCTTTCCACTTCAAGCTTAACAGACAACATTTTTTCAATAGCCTTCTTTGTTTCGCCGCCTTGCCCGATCAAAACGCCAATTCGCTCTTTTGGAATTCGCACAAACATGCTAGGCTGAACCATGCCCAGTAACCCTCCGGTAAACCTCCTCGGCTGGCAAAACATCCACGCCTAGACGGCTGAAAAAGCGGTTAAGGTTGGCTATATCCCTGTTTAAAAGGAAATCCGCCAGAGGATGGGAGAGCGGAACAGCCTGCGACATGTCGAAGAGCACGGGCAAACCCCTCCAAACCATAATGTTGTATTCGCTCAAGTCTCCGTGGACAAGTTCCGCCTTCTGATAAAGCCTTTCAAGATAAGTTATTAAAATCTTGTAGATTCTTTCTGGGTTAGACGGAGGCTGCTCCTTCAATGAGGGAGCGCTCACCCCATTTTTGCCGATAAACTCCATGACAAGCACATTGTTTCTAACGGCGAAAGGCTTCGGCACCCTCACACCAGCCGCCAGCGCCTGCTCAAGGTTTTTGAACTCCTTTTGTGCCCACGCGAAAATCAGCGAGCGGGTGTCGCGTCTAACGTTTTTAAACCTATGGTCGCCCTCGATGTATTTTAGCATCCCCTTGCGGAACTCGGCTGAAACGGTCAAGTAGATTTTTATGGCAAGCTCCCTGCCTTCCTTGTTTTTGCCCCAATAAACGCGGGCTTCCTTGCCGGCTTTTACAACGCCGTATATGCGGTCTATAACGCCGCTGTTCATGAAATCGTATATGATCATGAGGGTTGAACGGTCAAAAACCTCCTCTAAAACCTCGTATTCCTCGCTTCGCTTCTCCTTCATCAACTGTTCAACTTCGTATTCCTTCTCCTCTTCGTGGAGCTTTTTCTCAACCTTTTCGCGAAAAGCCAAAACTTTTTCCTCGCAGACCAGCTAAATGGTTAGGTAGCCGTTTTTACGAAGCCACTCCGCCTGGGCGTGGGTGTAACGCCAAATCACATCTCCACGCTTGTCAGACTGGAAGTCCCAAGGCGAAACGAGGACAACGTCGCCTTCCCTTATCCAAACCCGCCTTTTCATTTTACCCCTAATACGGCATAAACGTTCATGGCCGTCTTGACATTTAACCAAGACACGGTCAAACCCGAGAAGTTTCACGGCTACGCCTAAAACATCATTCGGTGAGGGAAGCACCAGTTCGCTTAATTCTTCTTCGCTTATAACCTTCTTCTTACCCAAACACGCACCTCAAACCTACCCTTTTCTAGTAGATTGTGGTTCTCCCTTAAAAGCATGCTTATGCAACAGTCGTCCAAACGCCCCTAAAAAGCCCAGCCATTTGAAAAGCCTCCTTGAGGCTTCTAGCCGCCATGGAAACGCCAACGGTGCATTCAAGCCAACACCCACCACACAAGGCAACTTTAACCCACCCGTTCTTAGCCTCCTCAGTTTTGCCCAGCAAAATTTCTTCAGCAGAAAACTCCAAAAGGTTTCCAAGCGCCAGGTCCCCGCGGGCACCACAAGCCAAAAGATTTCCAGCCGGATCTATCGCAACATAAAGCCTCCCCGCATCACAAATTTTGGGAAGTTTCCTCTCAAAAAACGGCTTTAACCCTCGAATAAAATCGGCTGGAACAGCCAGAAAATTCGGCTCCTCCCTTTTAAGAGTTAAAAGATGTTCTTGGATGGTTGCCACTTTAATGGTGGGCAATCTATTTTCCAGCGGCGGCGGATATGGATGAATTGGTTGAACCTGCATAAAATCCACAACGCCGCGCATTTCTTCAACAAATCTTGGAAAAACGTCAATATTATACGGCGAGATAACGCTGTTCACCCCAACCCTAACGCCATACTTTTTCAAGGTTTTAATGGCTTCAACCGCCCGCTGGAAAGTTCCAGCTACACCCCTTATCTTGTCGTGGCACTCTGCCGGCCCATCCATGGAAACGACAACAACGTCGAAGATGTCTGCAATTTTCGATGCTTTTTCTTGGTTTAGAAGCGTGGCGTTTGTGTTCATGCTCACCAGACAGCCGTGAAGCGCAGCCCTTTTCGCCAGAACAACCAAGTCCTTGCGAAGGAGGGGTTCACCCCCGCTGAAATCGAAAAAGGCAACGCCTAAACTGCAAACATTGTCTATGACAAATAAAGCCTTATCTGTTGGCAGTTCCAGCCTTTCAGTCCTCCACCAGTCGCAGTAGACACATCGCAGATTGCAGCGCCCAGTCACGTTGTAGGAGACAAACAAAGGCGAAGGCTTTCCACCCTTAAACTTGACAAAGTTTTTGAAAGCTTTAAAGGCGAACCGTCCAACCTTCACCAATTCAATTCATCAAACCAGAATCTATCCACACGAATTGTTTTAAAACTTGCCGCCTTTTCTGTTTCCAGCCTTCTAGAAGTTAAGCTTCACGGACGAACGCTTTTGCCCCTAAAACAAAAATTAATTGGAATTTGGCGCAAACTATTCTTTCAGCAATTTTTGCCTTCCGGTTTTATCACGTAGCTATGACGCGTTGTTGAAGGATGGTTTAGTGTTTTTCAGAAAGAGGAAATAAACCATGAAAAAGTTTACCTATTAGTCCTAAAGCTTCACTATTTGAGCGTGGGGGACTCCCTCGATTTCTAGGATGGCTTCTGGATGCACATAGCCTTTTTCAACGGCTTTTTGCACGACGTTTTTGCCCACCATATTCACGATGGTTGAGTTCTCTATCATTGCCACGGCTTCTTCGACGTCCACTTCCTCTCCTTTGTAGAATTCTTCGCTTACTTTGAAGACTATTTTCCCTTGGCGGAGCGTTTTCCCAAGAATTTCAACATCGCAAATGGAAAGCAAAACGTTGTTGCCGATTTTTCTAAGCTTCATGTAACACCTCAACTTTCAGCCTCTCACAGCTGCCTGACAGAGGACTTGGCGCCGCAAGCCATACAAACAAGGAAGGATAAGCGTTTTTCCTTCACGATTTTTGTGTCTGGACGTTTGCAAACGGGACAAGTGACAAAAGTCTCCATGTACCTTTGAAGGAGCCTTTCAAGGGTTTCCCTTGGAAACTTGCCTTGAAAAATCACCCTCGACTCCTGCATGAGGGCTGCTGTGGCTAACTCTCCGGTTAAAAATTTCAGCAAATGTTGGGGGTCACGGTTTAAAACCTCGGCGATCTCGTTAAAGTTGTGGATTATGGTGCGTGTTCCAACAACAGCGTATTGAAGCTTTGGAATTTCCAGCCGCTCCCGTTTCGAAACGGTTTCTGGCAGCTGGGAACGCGCCCTCTTAAGCAAAGCTTCATAGTCATACTTCATCGACATGACCTTCAAAATTTGAATGGGAATCATCGTATTTAAAAGTTAACTATGCAAACCACAGCTTAAACCATAACCTTTTATATTATTATTACGTTTTATTGCTTGAAGCTGGAAGGGTGTTGAATTGAACGAGTTGGAGAATAAAGTGTTAGAAGCTGTTGGCAAGGTTATTGACCCGGAGACTGGTTTAACCTTCGCCGAAATGAACATGATAAAAAGCGTCGAGGAAGAGGAGCCGGGCGTTGTAAAAATCGAGTTTATTCCCTCAAGCCCCTTCTGCCCCATAGCCTTTAAACTAGCCATGGACATTAAACGAGAAGCCTTAAAAGTTCAAGGCGTCAAAAAGGCGCTTGTTTACTGTCGCGGGCACATGATGGAGAAGCAGATCAACGAGGCAACAAACAAGGAGTAAGCGGAAAACCTTCCTCTCATATCCGCTTTGAGTTGAGCGGTTGAGGTTTGCGTGTCAAAGGCGAGCATGAAATATACTGTTGCGGTGCCCGTGTACGCATTTCTGAGAAGGGTGTGGAAGTTTTAAGTGAACCTTTAGTTGAATATTGTCCGCTTCACGAAGCCTTATACGGCACAAAGAAGATAGATGCCCAAGAAGTCCGCAAAAGCGTTGAAAAGAAGATCGCTGGGTTTGGCTTCTGCTGTGCAAACCGCCTTTTCAACGCTGAACCCCTAGTGGCGTACGGCGCCTCGGAAATGATGCAGTTTTGGCTTGAAAAGGGGCTTATTGACTGCGCGGTCGTTGTCTGCGAAGGCGCCGGAACCGTTTTAACATTTAAAGGCAGCCTTGTGCAAGCCATCGGCGCCCGCCTAACAGGCATTGTGAGGACTTCGCCCATACCCGAAATAATTACGAGAATCAGAAAAGAGGGTGGAATGGTTCTGGACGAGAAAACGGCGGCTATTGACCAAGTTGCCGGTGTGAAGAAGGCTTTATATTTGGGGTTTAAGCGTGTTGCTGTAAGCGTTGCTGGTTTTAAGGCTGAAGCCATAAGTGAAATTAGAAGTCTTGAAGCAAAGGAAGGGGCAGATGTTCTCATTTTCTCCGTTTGCAACACATGTATAGACGAAAGCAGTGTGGAGCACATAGCCAAAGCCGACATTGCATGTGCAAGCGCTTCGAAAATCCTTCGAAATGAAATAGGTAAAAAGGCGCTTTTACAGTTGGGCGTGGCAATCCCGGTTTTCGCCCTAACCGAGAAGGGCAAAAGGCTTGTTTTAGTCTATCTTGAAGCCTTCAAGGATAAACTCGTTATCTTCAGAACCGAAAAGCTTCCATACCATGTGGAGGACAGAAGCCCAAAACTTAAAACTGAAAAACGATAATGCAACACGCTTTTGGAAAATTCTAGAGAAGGGGTAGTGTATTTGTAAGGGTGAAGCATCCACAACTATGACCTTACCATTTTGGAGCGGATAGCAAAATTTAGAGGAGAAAAGGAGGTAGGGAAGCTGAAGCTTGAAAACCATGTAAAGTGTTTAACCAAAAGCCTTAAGTGGTTAGGCGGTATATTTTCTGCCAAACAGTATAGGTGTTGAATTAGGTTTGGCGGTTGAAAGTTTTTCCGGAGCTAGAAAACCAGTAGACGTGAAAGTTGGCGAGTTAACACCTACATCGAGGGCGGTGAACGTTAAGGCAAAAGTGGTTTCAAAAAGCGAAATCCGAAGCGTAGCCTCCGGCAGAGACGGCGCACCTCACACGGTTTGCGACGCCCTAATAGGCGACGAAACTGGATGCATATACCTAACGCTGTGGGACAACAACATAGACAAGGTCAAGGAAGGCGAAACCATAAGCATAGGAAACGGCTACGTGTCCCTCTTTAGAGGAAGCATGCGCCTAAACATTGGAAGATATGGCACACTTGAAACTGCAAAAGAACCTTTAACATGCGAAGTAAACACCCAAAACAACCTATCCTCAAAAACATACGAGCAGCAAAGACGCCCCTTCCGCGGCAGAAGTGGAAGAGACTTCGGCGGACGCGATAGGAGAGGCGGATTCCGCCAAAGAAGGTACTAAAAACAATCCGACATTTTACAAATCCTTGCCAGCTTGTTTTTTCGCCTCCCTTAGGTATTCGAAAAAGTCGAAACTTTCTTTTTCAACAAATTTTAACCCAAGCCTGCGATACAAGCTTTTGATCACCGCTTTTTCAATAACCCTTGCCCCAGAACCAAAAATTTTCCGTAAACATCCAACAAAAATCTCTGGATGGGAGGGTATGTCATCCTTGCCCAAGGCGTAAGAGTGCTTGAGGCGAAAGTAGATCACTTCTCTTCCGCTTTCACCAAGCATGAGTAAGCCTTCGTCAACAGCTTCGACCAACGCTTTTTCAAAGGTGTTTTTCTCCCTATCCATGGCATTCAACCTCAAAGCTCCCTAGTATGTAGGTAGAACGCCAGTATAATAAATAGGTAGCCAAAATGATATAGAAGCTCAAGCATGTGCCCACAATAATATGTATTGTTGGCGGTTGCATAGCTAAAAAGGATGTCGGCACAAACGTCAAAAGCTACGGATGCATTAAGGAAAAACCACGCTTTTGCAAGTTTTCCCGTCCAGAAAATGATGAGCCCCATATGGGCCACGGAAAAAAGTGCAAGGTCAAAAAGCGGATAAGCAAAGTCGGCGGCCAGCGTCACTAAATCCTCTTCAGCCCCTAAAATCGGGACTAGCAACACGCTTGTGACAACAATTGTCAAAACAAGAGTGGAAGCCAAAGAGGCGGCTAATGTTTTCTTTGTCAATGCGCCACCAAAAACCTTGACATACAAGTATAGCGCAATGAAGTAGGGGAAGTAGCCAGCTAGCCAAAAAGCATCTGCAACCGAAGGATAGGGAACCTCAACACCCATCACAAGCGTATAACCAGCCCAAACAGCCTCACCCATAAACCAGAGAAAAAGCCCAACTGTAAAGAAAAGCCAAACCTTCGAAAAGGAGCCTTTAGCTCTACGCCAATACTTCTCCAAAGAAAGCCCTGAAACAACAACAGCCGCACCAGAAATCACCGGTGGGAAAGCGTTAGAAAAGAAATACATTAAATCCGGATAGTAACCTTGAAAAATGTAAAACAGAGTCAAACCAACAATCACCAACACGCTTAAACCATATATTCTTTGCATGTTGACACCTTTGAAATGTCAATAATCTCTTCCCACAGCTTTCGCGGTTTTAAACTTTCAAAAGGCTCTTTAAAATGGGTTGTGAAAGGTGAATACTGATTATCAGATTCTGATATTCAGAATTTAACTCAGAATTTAACAACAGTAAAATATTAACATTTTATGCTGGATCCAACCGTAACCCTTAAAGCTCTAATACGTGAGACAAACACATCCACTAACCGTGAATAGAGGAGTAACGCTGTATGTGTCCAGCCCGAAAAGAGGAAAGAAAGCCAACAGTTGAAGAGCTTCTTGCCAAAGCGAAAAAACCATCTCAGCTGGCTCCACCATTACACAAGTTTTACGAGGGTAAAGTTCAAGTCATGCCAAAATGCGCCATAAGAAGCTACGAAGACTTCGCAATATGGTATACCCCTGGAGTTGCCGCTCCATGCCGAGAAATCCAAGCAAACCCAGAAAAAGTTTTTGAACTAACAAACCGTTGGAACTATGTGGCGGTTGTTTCAGACGGCACCCGCGTTTTAGGCTTGGGCGACATAGGACCAGAAGCCGCCATGCCAGTTATGGAGGGAAAAGCCCTCCTATTCAAGTATCTGGGCGGAGTTGACGCCTTCCCAATATGCCTAAAAACAAAAGACCCAGACGAAATCGTTAGAGCATGCGAACTAATTGAGCCATCCTTCGGCGGAATAAACCTCGAAGACATTGAAAAACCAAAATGCTTCTACGTGCTGGAAGAAGCCCGGAAAAGGTTGCAGATTCCAGTCTGGCACGACGACCAACAAGGAACAGCAACCGTCATACTGGCTGGCTTGATAAACGCCTTCAAAATAGTTGGCAAAAACCCGAAGGAAAGCCTAATAACCCTCATTGGCGCTGGGGCAGCCAATATAAGAACAGCTTACGTCCTAATGAAATGGGGCGTAAAACCAGGAAACCTTATACTGGTTGATAGCAAGGGCATAATCCACTCTGGAAGAGAAGATGTTTCGAAAGAAGAAGACCCGTGGAAATATGAGCTAGCCCAAATAACAAACGCCGAGGGCAGAGTAGGCGACATATCAAAGGCCTTCAAAGGCGTGGACGCTGTTGTCGCCGCGTCAAAGCCCGGACCCGGCACAATAAAGAAGGAGTGGATTACTTCCATGGCGGACAACGCCATAGTCTTCGCGTGTGCAAACCCAATCCCAGAAATCTGGCCTTGGGAAGCCAAGGAAGCCGGAGCCCGCATAGTAGCCACCGGAAGAAGCGACTTTCCAAACCAAGTAAACAACAGCCTAGGTTTCCCAGCAATATTCCGCGGCGTGTTAGACGTTAGAGCAAAAACAGTCACAGACGACATGTGCATCGCAGCCGCAGAAGAACTCGCGAAGTTCGCCGAGGAAAGGGGCATCCACGAAGACGACATTCTACCACGAATGGAAGAGTGGGAGGTTTTCCCCCGCGAAGCCGTGGCATGCGCCCTAAAATCCATAGAACAAGGAGTGGCCAGAATAAAACCAAGCAGACAAGAACTATACGAAAGAGCCGTAGCCATAATAAAAAACGCTAGAGAAAGCCTACAAACCCTAATGAAGGCAGGACTGATAAAGCAGCCACCACCCGAAGAAGAACTGCTAAAGTAGAGCCAAAAGCCGAAAACACCCATTTTCTAAGGCTTGCAAAAATTATTTAAGCAATCCCATAAACCTAAGTATTTAGGGAGAAATACTAGATGCGCTCAGATTACGCTCTATACACGGTAGCAATAATATTCTTCATATTAACAGGAGTCATCTATTTCTACCAAACAAATAACCGAGAACTCTACATGGTGGCAACAGCTGTCATAGGGCTATTCTTTATGGGAATTGGATACACTCAAAGACCAAGAACAGAAACAACAGCCACTAAAACGCAAACTCAACAAGCTGAAATTGCCACAACAACACAAATAACGCCAAAAAAGGAAGAGAAACCCTCCGTTGCCATGCGGGAACTGACAGAAATAAAAGGTATAGGCGTAAAACGCGCAGAACAACTCAAGACGTTGGGCATCGCAAACGTTGAGAATCTAGCTAAGGCCTCAGCAGAAGATTTAGCCTCAAAACTTAAGATTTCTCCAAAAATCACTAAGAGATGGATTGAAGAAGCTAAAAAGATTCTTGAAAAAACTTAAAAGAGATTAAACAAGGGTTCGCCCACAGTCTTCAGAGGTTGTGAATTTGTATTATATTCCTTCGCTCTAATCGTTTCAACGCGTCTAAAAACTCGTTCCTTTTCTTGCCAGTCACATTGAAATTCTGCAACATTTCGTTTAAGGACACCTCTGACCTTCCAAGCCCAACAGTTTTCCTATGGAGAAGATGTTTAACTATTAGGCGTTCAAGTTTTCCGCAACGCCACGTAGTATTTCTAATTAGAACCACTATGGCTCTTCCTAAGTTTCGCTTTCCACCTTTCCGCTTCAATCTAACCACAATTTTATATTATTTCAGAAGGGCTTTTAGGGTTTACGCAGCTCGCTAGCTCCTTTAAAAACCATAAATTATATCCAAAAGATCGGTCTAGGACAAGGTTAAAAGGTGTGAACACATGCTTGAAGGAAAAATTGGGAGAATAATCTTTTCAAGAATAAAAACGGACGAAGATTTGGCTGAAGCTGTAAAAGAAAGGGTTGAAAAAAGCGGTGTCAAAGCTGGCTTATTTGTTGTTATAGGCACCTTAAAAAGGGCCACGTTAGGCTATTATAAGGAGGGCGCGTATGAATATATCCATCTTGACAAACCCTTGGAAATCGCAACTTGCATAGGAAACATAGCCGTCGACGAGGGCGGCGAAACAATAATTCACGCCCACATCGTTGTTGCAGACGAGAGGGGCGAGGCTTTCGGTGGGCACTTAATGAAAGGTTCTCCTGTCAGCGCTACAGCAGAACTTGTGATAATTGAGGCGTCAGACGTGAACCTAAAAAGAACTTTTGACAAGATAACTAACCTTAAAATTCTCGACTTAAAGTAGGGGTTTCTCTAAAAGAATCCCATGGGCGTCTCCATAGTAATATTCAATTTTCCCAATTTTCCTATACCCAAGTTTCCGGTAGAGGTTTAGGGCGGCAACGTTGTCTTCTCTAACCTCAAGACAACACACGCTAGCCTTTCTGCCTTTAAATATTTTTTCTATTTCTTGCAAAAGCTTTATTCCCACACCTTTTCGACGGTGACTTGGACAAACATCTATTGTTAGAATGTGTCCTATAATCACGTTGTCCTCCAAAGACAACATTCCAATAATGAAGCCGACGATTTCACCGTTTTCTTTTGCTACTAGGCTGATAGTATTGTCGTTTTGAAGAAGTTGTGCCATTTGCTGTTTTGTGAAAGCCTCCCTTTTAAAACAGGCGGTTTCAATTTCGTAAAGTTTGTCTAAATCTTTTATTGAAGCATCTTCTACCGTTACGGGCATAACCCTCAACTTCAATATTTAAAGGCGAAAATTTAGATTTTCTGTCGAACCAACATCCAGCGAAGCTTTTGCGGTTTTAATTTCAATCCATTGCTGGATAGCAAACCCAACGAAAAACCTCAACCACACGGTTAAAAGCCTATTCAGTATAGTTGACGCTGCACTTAAATCTGGTGGGATTCCTAAAACCACGTAGAGGGTTGTCATGGTTATTTCTGGCAAACCAACCTCAAAAGGAACACCCATAGGAATAGATTTTATGGCGGCTACTATTGCTTGCGTAACCAGGATAATGCTCCAAAGGTGGAAATCTGCGGGGAAACGCAGCGCCATGAAAGCCATGTATGAAATAGCCAAGTAAGAAAGCCATGAAAGGCTTGACAAAAAGACGGAGAAAGCGACAACTTTTGGAGCGCGTCCAAACTCCCTCATAGAATCGTGGAACATCTCTGCAGCTTTCATAACCTCGCCTTTAATCTTTGTAAGGTTCCATTTCCCCCTGGTCAAGCGTTCAAAAATTTCCAACAAACGGTCTATAATTTTCAAAGTCCAATATTTTTTCATGCAGAAAAGAAGAAGCAAAGCCAGAAAAGCCAAGGTTGCACAGATGAGGAATAGGCTTAGGTTGAAAACTAGGCTGTTTAGGCTGGATTCCGCCAGAAGTAAGCCAACACCCACAATGATTGTTGTTAAGCCTACACCCATGCTTATAAGCCTATGAGCCACCAGAGAAGCGACGATTTTGCCGCTTACACTGTTGCCTTGCTCCCTTGTGATCAAATAAACCCTTGAAATTTCCCCACTTATGGATTCGGCTGGAATAATTAAATCCATAAAAGTTCCATACCAAACGTACAAGTAGGCTTTAAAAACCGAAAGTTTCACAGATAGGTGAGTTAAAAGGATACGCCAAGCTATTGCATAAAGAAACGTGTCGACGAAAATTAACATGGCGGCCGTTAAGTATACGAGAGCGTCAGCTCTTTGAATGGTTGCAATAATTTCTGGCATATCCACCTGGAAAAGATAGAGATATGCAAGGAAAGCAGCTATGCCTATCAGCGGCAGGATTAAAGTTTTCCATGTGATTTTAGGCTTGACGGAAACCATGCTTGCTTTCGCCTTATATTGACCCAGAAAACTTCCTCAGCAATTATATATTTTGCTTATTTCTAACCTAACACTCTGGAAAGCAGTATTGATTGGAAGGCTAAACTTAAAAGCGTAAGGTGGTAGGCATGTTAAGGGATGAAGCCCTCAACCTTGTTAAGAAGCATGTTTCAAAAAGGAACATTTTCTATCATATGCTCGCCGTAGAAGCCATAATGCGAGCTTTAGCAAGACATTTCGGAGAGGACGAGGAAAAATGGGGTTTGGTTGGCTTAGTCCACGACATTGACTACGAAAAAACAGAAGCCACGCCGGAAAAGCACAGCCTAATTGCGGAACAAATCTTGAAGCATGTTTTACCCGAAGAGCTTCTGAGGGCGGTGAAAGCCCACAACTTCAAACACACGGGTGTTGAACCTCAAAGCAGAATGGAGAAGGCGTTAATTGCTAGCGACGCTATTTCAGGCTTATTGGTGGCATGCGCCCTCGTCATGCCATCCAAGAAGCTGGCGGAAGTAAAAGTGGAAACTGTTGCGAAAAAGTTTAAGGACAAGGACTTTGCACGCGGCGCGGAAAGAGACAGAATTCTTCTCTGCGAAGAGATCGGAATTCCAAGGGAGAAATTTTTTGAAATATCCTTAAACGCGTTGAAGGAAATAGCTTCCGAAATAGGTTTGTGACTTTTAAAACTCCGGCTTGGCTTTTCCAAGCTTTCGGTCTAGGCAAGCCTTCACGAAGCCATAGTATTCTGGGTCCGGCTTTCCGGGGCGGCTCTTAAACGCGCCGTGGAATTGGGACGCAAAGAAAAAGTAATGGTTTGGCAGCTCCAAAATCTCCATTCTTCTTCCGTCTGGGC
>CAZZMT010000060.1:0-37000 GCA_964655395.1 uncultured Candidatus Bathyarchaeia archaeon
TCCCGTGTACATTGGAATACATTTAAAGCATACATTTTCTTTTCCTTATAGTTACCTCTCTTTATTAACAAATCGTAATTCTAGATAATTATCCTTTACCATTATTAATGACTAGCCAGGGAAGCAAAATCAATTAAGCCATTAGCAAATACCAAATTTATCATTAATAAATGATAATTTACCGGTAAATTTATGCTTAAATCCCGGCCGGAGCACCAAACCCCTAAAACAAGAGCCCTCAATACAGTATTGAGCGATGAAAACGGGATGAGAGTAAACTTTAATTAACAAAGCAAAACAGTAAGCCTGGAACATGACTATCCCTTCATACTGTGCATAGATGCTTTGTTCCATGGTCTTTCCGTTGCTGCGTTTTTACCTGCGATATAGCCAAGTGCTATGGCTTCAGCTATGTTGCTGCCGCCTGGATATACGAAGCCCCAAAATGAGCCCAATTCACCTGCAGCGTAAAGCCTTGGAATTGGCTTATTTTCTGTGTCCAACACTTGCGCTTTTGCATTGCGTTTTGGACCACCTTGTGTGTTTGTAATTGTTAGCGCTAGCTCAACTCCGTAAAAGGGCGGGCTATTTAAGGGGATCATTGTTTCCGCTGGACGGTGAAAGTCTGGATCCATTTTAGCTTCACAATTTTTGTTATAAGAAATAATCGTTTTTTCTAGTTCCTCCGGGTTTATGTTCAATTTTTTGGCTAACTCCCTCGGAGTATCCGCTTTAACTATCCAACCCTTGTCGATTTCTGCGCTATTGTCGTGGCTCCATTCATACAGGTTGAATATGTTATGCCATCCTATGCGCGTGTTCTTTACAAGTGGGCCTTGAAGCCTAAAAGCTTCATCAAATATCAGGTAGAAGGGTATATTTGGATATTCTAATCGTTCTTGATCGAAGTGTGTCAGTTCTAAGGGTTCTTTCCGATGCACGAGAGTTTTACATTCATTCATAAATCTTTTTCCATGTTTATTTACGACTATATAGCTGCCAACCCTTGGACGCATAGCTCCAACAACTCTTGTTTGCACCGCACAACCGTATATTTCGCTTGGTATTTTAATACATGGACAATCCCATTCGATGCTAACCATGTGCCATAAAGCCGCTCCAACATCTAACGCCATTTTTATTCCGTCGCCCGTGTTATATGGGGAACCCCATGGATAGACTTTTATTCCTGGAAAATTGAAGTTTATCCACATTTCGTAGTTATTCTCGTATCCTCCGCAAGCCAAAACTACAGCTTTTCGCGCTTTGACACCGATGGTTTTGTCCTTTCTCTCAGCTACAACTCCTAAAATTTCTTTCGTTAGAGGATTTTGAACAAGCTTTTTCGCTGGAGTTTCATACAATACCTTAATCCCCCTATCAATTACACGTTGTTTAAGAGCACCATAAAGCAGATCCCCCGAACCAACAGCAGCTATCGGCTCGAAGACAGGCTTTCCGTTTTTCGCAATTGAGTAAAGTCTAAAGCTTTCGCCCCCTGCAACTGGGTGCCGCATTCTCGGCAAGCCTAACTCAGCTATTTCAATGCCCAACCATCTTAGGATTCCCGGAACTTTAGTCATTGCGTCAGCCATTGCTGCAATGTCTTCGTCTGGAACTGTTCCAAAACATACTGCCTTATAGTACTTTATAGCATCATGTATGTTAATAGGAACTCTCATACCACCACCTGAAACCCTTGAATTCCCACCAGCAAAATTTTCAGGTGCCTTTTCCAAGACAAGAACATCTGCTCCTGCATCGTGAGCTGCAATGGCGGATAAGGCCCCAGCATATCCAAACCCTACAACAACTACATCAGCCTCATAATCCCACTGAAATTGCAGCCTCATTTTATCACCCGCGCATAATTGTCCTTATATCTCTTACTACTTGTCTTATTTCTTTGCATGAATTTGATGACTCTCCAACGCAATCAGTTTTGCATTAACAGGTTTCTAGCGCACGCGGAATGATCTAGCTTTCCGATAACTTCAGTGAACCGGAGCTAAGGCCTAAAGAAAATTTGGAAGTTTCAGCTAGGACCGTCTCTAACCACTTGGAAGCTTAAGCTTTCAGCCTTTCAACATTTTAACCAGAGTGGCTGTTCTTTTTCCCAGCTCGCGGCAGCATTCAAGCGCCTCTTCGTCTGGGTTTTCTACGGCTGCTGCTCCGTAGTGTTTGTCGTCGGGTCTACCCTGCACAATCATCCCATGAATTAGCATTACGCCCAGTATGGACAACAGTGTTGTTTCAGCGCCTGTAGCTGTTCCACCGGAGCTTGTGAAGGCTGCGCCCACTTTGCCTTCAAGCTTACCGTGGATTTTCACTGACTCGTCTATTAACGCCTTCAGCCTAGCGGACATCTGCCCATAATATGTTGGAGAACCCATTATGATGCCGTCTGCCACCAGCAAATCGTCAAGGCTTGTTTGGTCGGCTTTCTTAATAATCACTTCGATGCCATTGACTTGGCGCGCGCCCTCAGCCACGGCGTAAGCCATTTTCTCCGTATTTCCAGTTTTGGAGTCGTAAACTATAAGAATTTTCGCCATCGTAAACACCAGCCTTCATCGGTTAGAGCATTAATGACGTTGCTTTTAAATCATTCTTCTTAGTCCTTCATTTGGTTTTTCTTAAAAGTTCTCCATGATAATAGCCTCTCATTATTAACGGTAAGCCCGGTTTGATTGTTTATTTTAGATTAACAAATTTTATTAAGTGTTTTTAGACTAGTGATTTTGTTTGCGGTGCTTATGATGGGAGGCCCTTCTGAAAGGGAGTATCGGGAGAAACTGGACAAAATAAAGCAGAAGCTTGACAAAAAAGTTAAGGATATAAAAAGCCAATTTGAGAAACTGGAAAAGGCTAAGGTGGATTTGCTCAAAAAGACAAAAGAGATGAAACATGACACTGAACGTGAAATAGCAAAGATGGAAGAGGAAATTGCGAAGTCAAAGGATTTGGCGCCAGAGTCCAAAAGCAGACTTCGCCTAGAAATAGACAACTTGAAAAGCGAGGTGCGGAGACAATATTCGGAGCTGGAAATGCGCATTACTGAAGCACTATAGGTCAGCAAGGTAATGATATGAAGCGGGTTCTTCGTAAACAAAGGTCTGTTTACGGCCTCAGCCTATTTATGATTATAGCCGGAGTAGCAGCGTTGGCAGCTGTTTTGTGGAAGACTTACCCTAGGCTTTCTGTAAGCCAAAACCCACTCTCAACTTTTTTGTCACTTCTCTGGGAGGAAAACATAAGCGTTGCCAACATGATTACTTTCAAGCTCGTATACCTCGTGGTTTTCGGCGACATAGCCCTCGTTTCGGGATTCATCTTATGGCTTTTAAGCCGACAATGGCTTGCTGTGCCTGGAAAAATTGTATGTTATGAATGTCCCTTCTGCAAAAAGAAGTGGAAAGCTGTCGGAGACAAAGCTCTAGTGCACTGCCCACACTGCCAGCAACTGGTGCACCCAAAAATTGTGGAAAGCTAATTTTCGACAAATATAAGACGAGGTTTAACCTAAAGAATCCACGCTTTCGACAAAATTTTGTCGATGAAGTGAACACGTCTTCCTGATGTTAGAGTTTTATCCGACAAATTTAAATAGTTCTTCGAACAAAGGTGAGCATGAGTGTAATAGAAAATGTCGGGTAGAGATGTTAAAAAGCCGGAATCTAGGGAAGAATTTCTTAGAATGTTGACGGAAGCCGCCAGAAAAGAAGTTGAGGCTCGCAGTCTTTTGTCGGGCAAGCCTGCCAAGCCGACAGTTTCTGGAACTGCTAAAGTGTTGGGAGTTCATAGGGACACTCTTTATTCTTGGCTTAAGGAGTTTAACGTGGATTTTGAGAAGGCTACCGAAGGCGTTTCAGCAGTGGAAGTGTCGGAAGTCCGACAGCCAACCACGAGGTACACGTATCTTATTGGTGAGGCTCTCGTTGGAGAGGGGAACGAAGTTGCTCACATAGACTTGCTTATAGGCGACAAAGATGGCCCTGTGGGAGAAGCCTTTGCAAATGGTCTAACTCATCTTTCCATGGGACACACGCCGCTTTTGGCGGTTATTAGGCCAAATCTTCCGCCAAAACCTCATACACTGCTTGTGCCAAAGGTTACGATAAAGAACTTAGAGGATGCCAACAAAGTTTTTGGTCCAGCGCAGGCGGCTGTTGCTAAGGCTATTGCGGACGCTGTGGAGGAGGGTATAATTCCAAGGGATAAGGTTGACGATTGGGTTGTGGTTTGCAGCGTCTTTGTCCATCCGAAGGCAAGCGACTACAGAAAAATATACCACTACAACTACAGTGCGACGAAGTTGGCTTTGAAAAGGGCTTTAGCAAAGTATCCTTCGCTTGAAAAAGTGTTCTATGACAAGGATAGGGCCAAACATCCAATGTTGGGCTATAGAGTGCCGCGGCTCTGGAGACCACCATACTTGCAAATCTCCTTGGACATCCCGGACTTTGAAAGGACTAAAAAGATTATAACGCAGATTCCGAGAAGTGACAGAATAATATTGGAGGCGGGCACCCCGCTCATTAAACGTTATGGAGCCAAGGTTATAAGCGACCTCAGAGAAGTGGCTAAGGACATATTCATAATTGCAGACTTGAAAACCCTTGATGTTGGAAAAGTCGAGGTGGACATAGCTTACGAAGAAACAGCCGACGGTGTTATAGCCGCTGGTTTGGCGTCGACGGAAACCCTTGACGCCTTCATTTATGAAGCTAAAAGGCTTGGAATTTACGCTGCCATAGACATGCTTAACGTCGAGGACCCAGTTAAGAAGCTTAAAGCCCTTAGAGATTTCCCAGACATAGTCATAATCCATCGCGGGATAGACGAGGAAACAGGCAAAACGGTAGGTTTAGAACTCATTCAAGAGCTTAGACAAGCCTTCAGGGATAAAAAGTTCCTCATAGCAGTGGCGGGCGGCATAATTCCTGAAACCGCCAAAGAAGCGCTGGAGAAAGGCGCGGACATAATAGTTGTGGGACGCTACGTCACACAGTCAAGGGACATTGAGCGGGCAGTGCGGGAGTTCCTCGAACTAACACCGGAGATGCGGGAAGACATCGACGTTTACAGAGTACACGTAGAGTAACCGTTCCAACCAGCAGAAACCTTCATAATCCTTAATAGTTAGATGTTAAACTCTCATATTCGCGTTCGGAGAGCTGTTGCATGGCCAAATTCAAGATCATAGTTTCAGATCCAGAAGACGGAACATCAAAAACTGTGGAGTTGGAAGACGCCCGCGCAGCCCCATTAATTGGGAAAAAAATAGGCGACGTAATTGACGGAGCTGTTTTGGGGCTAGCTGGATACAAAGTGCAAATAACAGGCGGTTCAGATAAGGACGGATTTCCAATGAGGCCAGACGTCCACGGTGGGGTACGCAGAAGTGTTGTGCTAAGCGACAGTCCGGGATATCACCCCGGAAAAAGGGGTGAACGCCGACGCAAAAGGGTTCGAGGGAACGTGATAACAGATGACATTGTTCAGATAAACATGAAGATTGTTGAGAAACCGAAGGCTAAGAAGGCTGAAGCTGCAGCTGAAAGTTAATACTGTATGCCTTTTGTTGTAACCATTTTCTCTGGATGCTTAACGTCAATTATTTCGTTCACAAAATCTGCCCGGTCAATAAGTTCTTTAGGGGCAAATCTTCCAGTTAAAACGACATCTGTCTTTTTAGGAATTTTATCCAGAAACTTCAGAACCTCGTCCACTTCTAGGAGTTTGCAGTGAACCGCCAAATTAATCTCGTCCAAAACCAGAAGATGAGGCTTCTTCTCTTTGACAATTCTTTCCGCAAATTTTAGGGCTTTTTCTGCGAGTTTTTTGTCTTCCTCGCCCAAATTGCTGAGTCCATGCCATCCTTTTCTACCGAACTGGTAAATTTCGTAGTAGGGGGCTAAAAGTTTACGGATTTTATATTCGCCAGTGTTCTTCCACCATTTCAGAAATTGGATGATTACGACTTTTCGTTTGTGGCCAACTGAACGTAGAGCCAAGCCTAAGGCGTTTGTTGTCTTTCCACCTCCAGTACCCGTGTAGAGATATATGTAGCCCATTCAAACGCCTATTGCAATTATCCGTTGAAATTCTTTTAAACCTTTGGAGCCGTGCGCTCAACGTTTATTAACTGGCTTAGAGACATCCTTCAATAACAACCAAAGTTGTTGAGGAACATTAAAGATGAGTGAAGAGAAAACTGTGGCTTTGCCCAGGCAGCCGGAAATAAACATTGGCACTATTGGACATGTCGATCATGGCAAAACAACTTTAGTGCAGGCGTTAACTGGAATTTGGGCGGCTAGACACAGCGAGGAGCTAAAACGGGGCATAACGATAAAGCTTGGATATGCGGACATGCCAGTTTACAAGTGTCCCAAATGTGAGCCGCCTAAAAATTATTCACGGATGCCGGTCTGCCCGCACTGCGGCTCGGAAACAACCTTCATAAGGGCTGTGAGTTTTGTAGATGCTCCGGGACATGAGGCTTTGATGGCGACCATGCTTTCCGGAGCCGCTATAATGGATGGAGCCATACTTGTAATAGCAGCTGACGAACCTTGCCCACAACCGCAAACAAGAGAACATTTAGCCGCAGCCGAGATAATTGGCATCAAAAACATCATAATAGCTCAAAACAAGATTGACATAGTCAGCGAAGAAAGGGCACGGAGAAGCTACGAGGAAATCAAGAATTTTGTGAAAGGCACTGTTGCTGAAAACGCACCGATAATACCAGTTTCAGCACAGCACTCCGTGAACATTGACGCTTTAATCCAAGCCATGGAGGAGCTTATTCCAACCCCGAAAAGGGATGAAACAAAACCACCGCTAATGTATGTGGTTCGATCCTTTGACGTGAACAAACCGGGCACACCTATCGAACAGTTGGAGGGCGGCGTTCTCGGCGGCACAATCTTGCAAGGAAAATTTGCAGTTGGCGACGAGATTGAGCTTCGCCCCGGGATAAGCGTTGAGGAAGAAGGCAAAACCGTCTACAAGCCGCTTAACACTCAAATAGTCAGCTTACACGCCGGGGGCAAGCGAGTGAAAGAAGCCCGCTGCGGTGGACTTGTGGGTGTTGGCACACTTTTGGATCCTTCGCTTTCTAAAGCAGATGGGTTAACTGGAAACATCGTTGGGAAAGTTGGGCAGCTTCCACCCGTCTTGTCGGAGTTAAACCTGGAAACATATATTCTTGAAAGGGCTGTTGGAACAAAAGAGTTGGCGAAGGTTGAAAACATAACAAAGGATGAAACTCTGCTGCTCCATGTGGGCGCCGCAATAACGGTTGGCAAGGTTGTCTCGGTGAAAAACGAGATGACAACACTTAAGCTTACAAGACCCGTCTGCGCCTTAACAGGCTCAAGAGTCGCCATAAGCAGAAAAATTGCTGGAAGATGGAGACTGATAGGATACGGAATGATAAGGTGAACGCCAACGGCAGAACACACAAAACGGGAAAAGGTAAAAATTATAATTGATTCAAACGCTTTGTTTGTTCCTCTCCAATTTAAAATCGACATTTTCGAAGAATTGAAAACTCTTTTAAATAGGAATTTTGAGCTTATTATGCTTTCACCAGTTAAAAGGGAGCTAGAAAAGTTGGCGGTGAAAGGTTCCCCTAAAAATAGGAAGGAGGCGTCTTACGCCTTAAGGATGGCTGAGAAATGCACAATTGTTGATTTGGGTGAATGGTTTGGAGACCCGGATGAAGCTATTGTAAAAGTGGCTGGTGAGTGGAAATGCCCAGTTTTCACCAATGATGGGAAGCTTCGGAAGAGGTTAAGAGATATAAATGTGCCAGTTATTTATGTGAGACAAAAGTCGCGGCTGGAAATTGATGGGAGAATGTGACCTTGTTCAAGCTGATAGAAATGGAGGACACAATTCGTATACCCCCAAACACTTTTGGTAAACCTTTAGACACTGTTGGCTATCAGCAGGTTAAGGCAAAGTATGAGGGGGTTGTTGACGAAAGCTTAGGATACGTTATAGCGGCAATAAACGTGAAGGTCAGCCCCGTTGGCAAGATAATACCGGGAGACGGTGCAGCCTACCACAAGGTGACTTTTTCGCTTCTGACCTTTTATCCAACCCTCCAGGAAGTGATTGAAGGAGAAGTTGTCGAGATAGCTGATTTTGGAGCTTTTGTACGCATAGGACCTGTGGACGCGTTACTTCATGTTTCACAGTTGATGGACGACTTCATAGCTTACGACGAAAAACAGGGCGTGCTTATCGGTAAAGAAACTAACAGAAAACTCACAACAGGCGACATGGTTCGTGTTCGAATAACGGCTGTTTCTCTTGCAAGGACTGGCGGCACAGCTAAAATAGGCGTAACAGCAAGACAGCCTTTCCTAGGAAAGCTTGAATGGATTGAGGAGGACTTAAAGAAGCTAAAGGAGCCTGCTGTCGGGAAAAAGAAGGAAAAGGAAGAGGGGAAGGCTGGTGAAAAATGAGCGAAAAGGCTTGTACATCTTGCCACACGATAACCACTGGAAATGTTTGCCCAAAATGTAAAACTTCAAGTTTAAGTGACGACTTCAGCGGGCTCGTAATAATATTCGACCCGGAAGGTTCAGCCATAGCCAAAGCCATGAACATCAAGGAAAAGGGACAATACGCTTTAAAGGTCAGATAGATTGGGCATAGCATACTCTTTACCTTTGAAGATTCGCATGAGGCTAAAGAAGCCTTTAGGCGAGTTAATCCGCGGCTCCTACGACGAGACCATGAAAAAACTGAAGCTTTTAGTCGAAGAGGAAAAGCCGCCATGCATAATATCTGTCGGAGACGTTGTGTCAAAAAACTTAGTTGCAAAAAATTTTCGCCCAAAGATTTTAATCGTGGACAATAGAATCATGCGGTCAAATGTGGAGCCAGCCAAATTGGACGCTGAAGAGGAGAAACACGTTAAAAATCCGCCTGGAACTATAACCTTTGAAGCTTTAAACGCGATAAAAGAAGCCTTCAAGGCAGCTCACACGGTTAAAATAGTTGTTGATGGTGAAGAGGACCTTTTGGCTTTAATCGCCATCCAATACGCGCCGGAAAACGCTTTTATTGTCTATGGGCAGCCCCATGAAGGCTTGGTTGTGGTTAGGGCTACGTTGCAGAAAAAGGCTGAAGTGGCTGAAATCTTAGAAGAAATGAGAGCTTATGCGAAAGACTAAATAAAGGGAACACGGTATCAAGTCAAACATTACAGGGAACAACAGATGGAAGTTAAAATATTGGCGGAAAACGACAACGTGCTTTTAAAACGCAAAGAAGTAGTCTTCCAAGTTAACCACAACCAGACTGGCAGCACCCCGCCAAGGCTTGAAGTCAAAAACGCCCTAGCCCAAATTCTGAAAAAAGACGCAAACCTAATTTTTATCAAAAAGTTGGAGACCAAAACGGGAACCCGTACAGCCGTCGGAATAGCCAACGTTTACGATTCTATTGAACAAGCGAAGCTCATAGAGCCCGAATACATTATAAAAAGGAACATTCCGCCAGAAAAACCGAAAGAGAAAGGAGGGGAAGAGTAAATGTCTGAAAACGAAGAGGCCGCTGCTCCGAAAAAGGGGAAGGCCGAGAGAAAGAAGAGAAAAGAGAAGGGCGTTTACACCCTTTACAAGATTGAAAATGATAAAATTGTTCGGTTACGTCCTATATGTGAACGCTGCGGTCCCGGATATTTCATGGCGGACCATGGCAACAGATATACTTGTGGGCACTGTGGCTTCACAAGGTATAAACACGCTTAAATGGTAGTTTGCACCTTTAAATTTGTTGATGGTAGATGATTAGAGTTAACGTTTTAATAACTCAAGTTTCTGGGGAGCGTTTCTGGGATATTCAAAAACCCATTCCACCCATCCAGATAAACACAAACCTAAACATTGTGGAGATAGAGAAGAAGTCGGATGAACTGATCGAAGTACCCTTTGTCTTAACAGTTAACTACAACCCTTCAGTAGCCCAAATAAGCCTTAAGGGAAGAGCCTACGTGGCTGGCACGAAAGACGAGATAGGCAAAATCTATGAAGGGTATAGGGAAAAGAAGCCCCCGCCGCCTATGCTTATTCAGTCTATTTCAAATGTGGTTTTCGTTGAAAGCGTCATCATTTCAAGAACGTTGAACGTTCCACCGCCGATCCCGCTGCCGCAAATTCCACAGGTAAAAGAGTCTGAAAAGAAGTCTTCTGACGTGGATTACACAGCCTAAATTGTTTTAGCCGCAATTCACTGTTCTTTCAGAAGTTTGAAAGATCACATGCTTGTTTATCTTGCTTGTTTGAATTATGTGATATGGACATGTTAAAGCTAGTCCAACTATGCAGTTTTTACCCGGATACACTTTTTCTACCTTAACAATTATGGTTAGCCCGGTGTCTATTATCTCCTTCACCTCTATACTGTAACCGGTTGTACGGCACTCTCCCATGAAGACTGCGATGACCGCCGCTTTTGAAAAGTCTATCTCTGGCGGCGGATGCTGTGGAATGAAGATTTGTTGATGCTGGCTCCAAACGCTTATCCAGTCATCCGAGTCTTGAATCACATAGTATGCGTGGTTTCCATGTCCAGACCAGACGCCTTTGGCTATTGTTTGAAACTCTAAACGCGCTCCTGTGTTTGTTATTCCCAAGGTATGCAGCACCAACACCGTGATTGCGATAACATACAGCGCGATAGCAATCAATAAACCCTGTTTTCTACGCATATCAACTCCAAAACTATTAGATAGATTGGACTGATTTAAGTCTAGGTTTTAGAACAGAATGGGCTATTTGAGGGGTACGTACATGGATGAGCGGGATGCGCCTATACCGGGTGTGCCGTGTTTGACTGGTTTGTTGGTTATGGCGAATTCGCCTAGATAGTGGCCAATCATTTCTGGTTTAATTTCTACCGGGACGAATTCTTTGCCGTTGTGGACGTGAATTGTTAGGCCAACCATTTCCGGCAGTATAACCATGTCGCGGGCATGCGTCTTTATTGTGATGTTTTGCCCCTTGCGCATTGCTTCCTTAGCTTTTCTCACCTTTGCCAGAAGGGTTCTCTGTTCTGGAGAGAGACCCCGCTGAAGGCTTCGCCTTTGTCTGGCTGGAAGCAGCATTATGAATTCATCCATAGACATTTCTTGCAACTGTTCGAGTGTGAAGCCGCGGTATGTGAATTCCCTCGGCATGTTCTTGTTCCCAACCGTTTAATTGGACGGAGAGGCTATAAACTTTCTGGGTTTACCCACTCTCTTTCACGCGCTTCTTCTTGCGTCCAGTGCCTCTAGCCGCAATAAGCCCAACCTTCTGCCCTGGCGGGGCGTTCCGCGAAACCGTTGTCACTTTTCTCGCGCTTCTTTTGCTGCTTCCATACGGGTGGACAGCTGCAACCATGGCTCTCCCTCTAGTTCTCGGATACTTGCGGCCCCTAGCCCGCATAAGGTGGAATTTTGCGCCAGCTTTGAGGAAGGGTTTCTCCGTTCTTCCCCCTCCGGATACAACGCCTATCGTGGCGAGACATTGGTCGCTGATATATTTCGTCTTGCCTGAAGGCAGTTTTATCATCGTTCCTCGGGGAGTGTGCGCTACGATTGTGGCGTAGGCTCCCGAGGATTTCGCGATCTTCCCACCGTCGCCAGGTTTAAGCTCTATGTTGCACACCAAAGTGCCTTCTGGGATTTTGCCTACGGGTAAAATGTTTCCAACGTCTACGCTGGCTTTTCCTCCCATCTCCACTTGCTGTCCAGTGGAGATACCTTCCGGCGCAACGGTATAGCATTCTTCGCCATTCTCAAATCGTATAAGGGCTAACGGTGCGCCCCTACCTGGGTCGTGGAGAATTTCCTCTACAACGCCCTTCACGACTGTTTCATAGATGTTCTTTGGCGGCGGTGGATAACATGCAGGGGCTACTCTTTTATGAGTGGCGGCTCTGAATGTGGGTCCGCCACGCCCCCTTCTTTGGACACGAATTCTCTTTCCCATTTATATCACCTCTTAACGGTTATAGTATGCCCAGTTTGATGGCTACGTCTGAAGCCTTGTATTCTGGGCTTAATTTAACGAAGGCTTTTTTCCTTCCATCCGGAGTTATAACAATGTTCACTTTCTCCACCTTAACTTCATAAAGCTGTTCAACGGCCCTTTTTACGTCGGCTTTTGTGGCTTTCAAATTTACAATGAAGACGAGTTTATTCTCTTTTTCAACCATGAGGCTTGCGGATTCCGTCATCAAAGGATAAAGGATAACATCATAGGGGTCCATTAGGCCGCTTCACCCTTACAGTACACTTTATTTAGGGCTTCTATGGCGCCTTTAGTCCATATCGTCAATCTGCCAGGATGCGTGCCAGGCGCCAAAATTTCAGCGTTCAACCCTCTAACCGGGACAACGTCCACGCCCGGTATGTTTCTTGCAGCTTCCCCTATTCCCTTATCCTCAGCCACAACTATTAGTGGTCCAACAGCCTGCTTTATTCTTCTTCCGCGGAGTTTCCCTTTACCAGCCCTAACCTTTATGCTTTCTTTAACCCTGTAAAGGTCAGCTAAAACACCGAGTTTTATGAGGGTTTCCTCAACATCCTTAGTTTTCTTTAAGCCTTCAAGCTCGTCCACAACTACCAGCGGGATCTGAGGAACACCTTCAATGGCGTGCCCGCGGGAAGCCACAGTTTCCTTTGAAGCTGTGGCAGCTATAGCTGAGAAAAGTGCTAGACGCTTTTCCTTCTTTGGAATTTTCTTAACAATCTTTTTTTCAGTTGTTGGAGGATGGGCAAGTCTTCCGCCCACGGTTCCAGGAGCGAAGGCTCCTCTGGCTGTTGGGCCTTTAATGCGGGGTATTCTAGCTATGCCTAAACCGACGCCTCTTGATTCAGCTGTTGTTCTTTTGCCGGCCATCGGGTCTCGGCCTTTAGGCTGGAAACGTGAAGACTGGATTGCCAGCACAGCCCGCTTAATTACGTCTGGTCTTATCGGCGTCTCGAAAATTGGCGGAAGCTTTATTTTTCCAACGGGTTTTCCGTCGAGGTCGAAGACTTTCACTGTTTTAGCCATAAAGTTCACCGCCCAGCCTATTTGCCTTGCGGAGACTCCAGTGAAATGTATGTAATTTGTGGTGGCTCTTCTGGTGCTTCTTTGGGCGGACGCGCTGGATAACGCAGTTTTATTGGGCGTTTTTCAGGTCCAGGTATGCTTCCTTCTATAAGTATATAGGGGCTGCGGACTATTCCGTATCTTATGAAGCCTCCTTTTGGAGTGATTTCTTTGCCATCCTTGCCTATCTTAAGTATGCGTTTGTTATATTCGGTTCTTTGGTGGAAGCCCATTTGTCCGGCGCGTGGAACGGAGTATAGAACGCGGTGAGGGTTCCATGGCCCTAGGGTTCCAACCTTCCTTGTTCCCTTTCTACTTTTGTGTTGGAGGATTTTTATCCCCCAGCGTTTAACCGGCCCTTGGAAGCCTTTCCCCGTTGTTACGGCTATGACATCCACGTATTGTCCTTCCTTGAAAATTTCAGCTGGCGTCACTGTTTTGCCCAGAAGGCTTTTCGCGTATTCAAATTGTTGTTGGATTGTGCCTCCGCCGATTTCTATTTCAGCTACGTCTGGCTTTTTCTTCGGCAAACCCGCTAGTTTCGGCTGAGCCATGGCTATGACGCGGATTTTTGCGATTTTGTCAAGGTTTTCCTCCATTTTTTTCAAGTTTTCAGCAGTGTTGAACTTTTCTGGAATTGTTAAGACTCTTTCAAGGTCTTTTGGCGGATTCTCCATCCAAGCCTCCGTGAGGGTTCGCAAGCCGTAGGGCGTTTTAACATAAGCTCTTATCCCACAAATGAGGAGGGGAGGAGTTTCAATAACTGTGGCGGCGCGGACAACCTCTTTCCCGAAGTTTGGGGACCGCCTCCGATCCTCAATCACAACGGTGTGGGTCATCCCGGCTTTATAACCAATAAAGCCTAAAAGTCGGGGCGTGTCGGCTTTAATTTCCGGCCAGTACCTTATTCGGGCTAGTATGCTTTTAGCACGTTTCCTAGGCAAATAGGCAAGCGAACCATGTTTTGGAGCGTGCTCTTTGACCATCGCTATTCCGCTTCGCGTCTTCTAGGAAATAGACATTAAGGTTATAAACATTACCGTTGCTTGCCCCCGGTTATAGGCTTTTCTTGCCATGTCAATTTTAGGTTTGGCGAAAAACTGCAAAATTGGATACCCCTCTCTAGATTTTCTTCATATTTTGGCTTGGAAAACAGCCAACAGCAGCCTAGCCCCTCTAGATTTTCGTGTACCAACGCTTTACTATGGCTTCCATGATTTTTTGGGCTGCTTGCTCAGGCGTGCACTGGACAGTGTTGACGGTTATTTCTGGGTTTGTTGGCGGTTCGTAGGGTTGTCCTATGCCTGGCACTGTGGGCGCCTCGCCTTCTAAGGCTTTTTTGTATATTTGTTGAGGGGCGTGGCGGGTTTCTGTTCTTTGGGATTCTCGTTCAATGCAGACTTCAAGGGGACATTCAAGGTAGGCTTCCATAAACTTGGGAATTTGGTTTCTGGCATTGTCTCTGTACCGCCTCAAGTTGCCGGTAGCGTCAATCACAACGTTTACGCCGTTTTTTGTTAACAGCTTTGCAATGTAAACGAGTGTTGCATAAACGATGTCGCGTTCCTCCAATGAATATGTAGGTTTGGGAGTTAAAACCTTGCGGAGTTCGTCGGAAGACAAAAGTTGGGCGTGGACGCCCTTTTGAAGTAAAAACTTTACTAGGGTTTCAGCTACCGTGGATTTGCCGCTGCCCGGCAGCCCAGTAATCCAAACACACCAGCCGTCACGCAAGTTTAGCCGCTTCCGATAAGCGTAGCTTACAAAATAGTTTAGAGGAAGGCTTGAATAACTTTTATTAATTATTGCTCCATTCTGAACTTTTAAGTGATTGTCATGCTTATTGTTCAGATTTCAGACGCCCACTGCGGCCCCATGTTTAACTATGGGAGTTTCCGCACCGCCATGGATGAAATTAACGCTTTATCTCCAGACGCCGTGGTTGTGACTGGCGACATAACGGAGAACGGCATACTCTCCGAGTTTAAGATGGCAGCCGAAGAGTTTAAACGACTGAAAGCCAAAAACGTCATCTACATCAGCGGAAACCATGACTACCGGTCCACTGGCTATTTGCTTTTCAAACAGTTCTTCCCATTCAACCAAGTCACCGAAATCGGCGATGCCGTAATAATCGTGTTGAGCAGCGCCCGCCCAGATAGAGACGACGGCGAGGTTGGACACCGACAGAACCTTTGGCTTGAAAACACACTTGAAAATTATAAGGACCGCTTGAAGATTGTGGCTATACACCACCACATAATCCCAGTGCCAGACACCGGCGCAGACCAAATCACTATTGTGGATGCTGGCGACGTTTTAAGAAGCCTTGTAAAGGCTAAGGCAGACCTAATCCTATGCGGGCACCGCCACAGACCGTGGAAATGGCGCATAGAAGACATGCAAGTCATTCACGCTGGAAGCGTTTCATGCGAAAGACTCCGGGGCTTCTTCCTAAACTCTTACAACGTCATAGAAATAAAAGACAGGAAAATCGAGGCGAAGCTAAAAATTGTGGGCGGAGACTACATGAGTTTCGAAGAGGTTGTAAAAAGGCGGGAAATCCTCCAAGCGACAGATGTTTCCCAGTGCAGCGATTCACTTGCAAGATAGTGGAAAAGGCTTGAAGCCGAGTTTAAGGCAGACATTCTCCAGCATGCTTGGGCTTTCAAACATGAAAAGATGGCTTACGCAACTACAGTCTGAGCATCCGAAGCCCTTCACTGGAAAACCGGATTTGGCTAATTTCTGCGCCGTCAAGCATTCTTCTGGTTTTGCAGCCTCTTTAAAGTAGGCTTTAACCGCGCTTATATCATCCTCGGCTAGGAGATAATCGATGTGCCAAAACTTCCGCTTTGCCGCCTTCTCAAAATGTCTCCCTAAACGTTTCTCCAAGTTGTTTTGGGCTGAACCTACGTAGGCATATAAACCCTTTCTGAAGTGGATTTGACCCAGCGAGCCAACTTTAACGTTTTTGTCTTGGCTTACTTGAACTGCTAGAATGTAAATTCCCTTTAGCTTTGTCATCGCCATACCATTTTAAAATTTCGTTGATGGCCCTTTCGGAATAACCCATAGCTGTAAGCATTTTCTCCAAAGACCTTTTTCCATTCAAAGGAAACACCGCGGATTTTACCATTTTTAGCCGGATTGTATATAAGTGTTTACAGAGTCCAAGTCGAACTTTTCGCAGTGCAACACGTTGCGCACAAAGTTTAACAACTTCATTCTGACGTCGAGGCTTAGGTTTGGATACCATATGGGCGAAGCTACAACCAAGCCGCGCCAAGCATAAAAGGGCTGCACAACCTCCAAAATCTCCCAGTCGTTGGTTTTCAGCAAATAGTTTTCCCAAAAAAGCCTAAACAACCGCTCGAAAACTCCGGCTAACTCACCGTACTTCTGCAACGAATAGAAAATGTAGTTAATCGTCATGGCTGCCACGTCGTCGGCGGGTTCACCCCACTCGCCTCTGCTGCGATCTAAAACCGTGAAGTCTGCGCCTTCGTGGAACATGATGTTCCATGGGTGGAAGTCGCCGTGAACTTGGCTTAGCCTATGGGCTTTGCGTTTTAGGCGCCAACGCCAAACAACACAGTCCCGTTCAATCTCGATTAAATCACATTCCTGGATAAAATTGAGGTTAGGGGGGTAACTGTCCAACAGCCCCATTATGCATTCACCGTGTCCAACGAGTTCTCTGACTCTTCGCACATAAAGCCAAGGCGCCTCCTTTTTAACGCTGTGGATTTGGACAAGATAGTCTGAAAGCGCCAGACAACGTTTCTCATCAAGAGGAGTCATTTCACCAGCAGCCTTGATACGGTCCAAATCAACGTGATAGAGGGTCCCATCTACATATTCGGTTAGGATGAAAAACTCGCCGCAGTCTCCGAGAGACTTCAAGCCCTTGCCATTGACAGTGAAGGCGCCAACATCCACGGAACGCACGTGCCTAGGAAGCTTGTTGAAGGCTGAATGTTGCCAAAGCAAAACAGCCGCCCTGTCCGAGGCAAAATCGTGTCCAAAGCCTTCGGGGCGCATGGTCTCCAGAACAACCCTTTTAACTTCACCCCTAACCTTGAACTTTATAACGTATGGAACACCGTAGCCGAAGCCTTTCAAGTCTTTAACGGCTTCAGTTTTTTCGCCGCCGAGCCTCCAGACACCGCAAATCTCCACATCGCCGCCATAAAGGCTGGAAAGATACTGTTTCAAGGCTTCTTCTGAAAAACTCAAGCCCAAGAAACTTTTAGATTCATCAACCATTTTTCAAACACACATCCAAATAGCAACATAAGGTTGCTCAAGCATATAAATTAAAACGTTAATAAACCACAAAATACCTGGAAAGGATGAATATGAAAGATTTTAAGGACACGTTTCCTTTTTTGAAAGCCTACAACAGCCTCACAGAAGTTTTAACCGACCACAAGCTGGCGGCTTTAGGCGACGCGTTCATAAACTTCGCGTATTCGCTTGCACTTTCAGTGAAAAGGGGACAACCCTCCGGAGCAAAAGTTAGGGGCGATGTTCTCGCAAAGGCTGCTCGGAAAGCTGGTTTAAGGGAGCACATGCCGTCCAGAATTTCAAGCCATATGATGGCTGACGCGGCGGAAGCCCTAATAGTTTACGCTTGGCTTCAAAAACACATAACGCTGGAAGAGTGTGTAGCCACCCTTGCTAAAGCTGAGGATTCTGTGGAAGGTTTTACTGAACTGCTTTCAAAAATCAAGGTAAGGTTAAGTTTTAAGGGCTTTCTCTAATGCCTTGCCAAATTCTTCGCTAATTTCGAGAAGTTTGTTTACAGCCTTAAGCAGGGCTTCTTCGGGAGTTACACCGCCTTTCGTTCTCACATAAATAACGGGGTTGGACGCTAACGGATGGGGAATGTCGTAGCCAGCCATGTCGACGTTTTCATCTTCCAAAAGTTTTCTCTGTAAAAGATTGCAAAGCGTGTGCCCCGCCCCTTCAACTTCAATTTTAAGCTCGTTCTCCGTTTTTTTCAATACGTTAATCTTCATTTTCAACACCAAGTTCAAATTATTCCTTTACCATAGTCTATTGCCGTCTTGCGCTTTTCAACGTTTCCACACCTTAAACACTGCAAGCCTCCGCGTCCCCTTTGCTCTAACACATCTCCACATTTAGAGCAGAAGGCGTAAATAACGCCTAAACTTCTGTCTTTGGTGGTTAAATGGTATGTTCTGTTTTTTTCACTTATAACCTTAGCCCTAACTATGTCGCCAGGCTTACACACGTCAAACATGGAATCCACAAACCGTAAATGCACATCCGCAACGTGAAGCAAGCCCGTGAAAAAGCCGGAAAGTATATGCTTGCCAATCTTGAATATGCGGATGGCTGCCATCTGTGTTTGGACGTTTGAAACTTGCCCCACCACGATGCTTCCAACCTTAGGCACTTTCGCCCCACTGGTGATTGGAAAAACGGAAACTCGCTTGTTGAGATAGTCTATGAGCGCCCTTCCAACAACCTTTGAATATATGACACCGTCTTTGACGTATGTACCGGCGTTTGGAATAAACTCTTCTATAACGCCTAAGGGTTCACCCGGCAGCACTATTTGTCCGCTGTCGCGTTTCTGAAACTGTGAACTCATCGTTTTACCTCGACGGCAAGGGTTATGGAATAGCTGAACAAATCAATAAACCTTTCCAAACAACGACGCTGCTAATGTTTTTCATAGAAAACCTTTCTTGCAAAGTTCTTTCCATGAGAGTTCTCCAACAACCACAAGCGCCTCATTTAACGTGAGCATGGGCTTGCTGAACTTTTGTGGGAAATCAAGTGAAACGCGGGGACAGGCCGTGTTCACGTAGGCATCCACTGTTGGGAAGTTCATGACGGTTTCAGAGGTTATCTCTCTAACAGCAAAAAGGTAGGCGTCTCTCCCGCTTTTTTCGAGTTTCTCCCGTATAGCCAAAGCCTCCTCAAGCTTTTTCTGTCCGGGTTTAAGCCCTACAAGAACAGCGAAGGTTTTCGCCTTCTGAGCCTCTTGCACGCATGCCCACCGTTGCTTCACAACCCGTTCAGCTTCATCGCCAATGAAGTAGGCTCTCTTCTCAAAGGGGTCGGCAACAACAACTGGCTTAGATGTTGAAAGAGCTAAACCCAAAGCGTGAAAACGCCCCCCTCCAATAAATAGGAAACCTTCAATATCTTCAGCGATGGATTTAGCGTTACTATAGTCGCAGCCCACAACTTGTCCCGGGTAACTTAAACGACCAGAGTCGCCGACCATAACGGTTTTCCCCGCCCGCACAAGGATTTCCTTCACTTCATCCAATGTTTGCACGTGTTGGATTGTGGTGGCTAATCCAATTCTACGCCACTCCTCAATTAAGGGCAACGCCTTCTCGACAACGTCAGCGACGCTTAAGGTGGCCCGCGCCTCAATGTAAACCGTTGGAACCTTCTCATACTTCAAAAGCTTCGAATGCCCATAATGGACTATTAGGTCGACGCCGAGGCTTTCAGCTTCCGCCGTCGCCAAGTCGCATGCACCATAACATGGATCTGCAGAAACAATGGGTAAGGCCCCAGCCTTTTCCACAATTTTTGCAAGCCTTGGCCCTTCGCTTTTCAAGCCGTCTGGAAGCTGTATGAGAACACGTTTCGCCTCGTATTTAGCGATTTCCCGCTTCAGCCTTTCCTCTTCAAAATCAAACAACTTCAAACATTTCCCGCCTAAACTTCGTGAACCAAATGTAGGGAGTGTTTAAGGGATAAACGTTTAGACCATATTTCTATTTTATTTTATGTTTTCATCCCACTGAGGAGTCCATTCCCAGTCGCTTTTCGGCCTTTTAACCAGTCGCCCCAATGCCCGCTCATGCTGTTCTGAAAGCTTTTCAAGAATTATTTTCTGCTCTATGCTTGCCACAAGCTGTTTTGTCGCAATCAACGCGTCCGGGTTCACTGAAATGCTGTCTATGCCAGCCCTCACAAGAAACTCTGTAAAGTCCGGAAGGTTTGACGGCCCCTCACCACATATGGAAACTGTGCAGCCATTCTCGTGTGCCACGCGAATGAGGTGGGCGATTATGCGTTTGACAGCTGGGTCTCGCTCGTCGAAGTACCCCATTTGTCCTAAGCGTTCAGAGTCGCGGTCAATCATCAATACGCCCTGAGTCATGTCGTTGGAGCCTATTGAAAAGCCGTCACAAAGCTTTGAAAACTCGTCGGCGAGTATGGCGATTGAAGGTGTTTCAGCCATAAACCAAACCTTAAAGTCTCTTGATCTTTCAAGGCCCTCTTCCCGCATAATCTCCAAAACTTTTTTAGCTTCCCATAGGGTACGCACCACAGGTAGCATAACCCAAACATTTTTGAGTCCCCATTCTTCCCGGCATTTTCTGATCGCTTGACATTCTAGGCGGAAAGCCTTCTCGTACCATGGGCTTATGTAACGGCTGCAGCCCCGCCAGCCCAACATCGGGTTGCTTTCAACAATTTCGTATTTTTCGCCACCTTTCAGTTCCCGATACTCGTTGGTTTTGAAGTCGCTGAAGCGCACAACCACTGGTCGAGGCTGGATAGCCCTAGCAACCGTGGCTATGCCTTCGGCAAGCTTTTCAACAAACTTTTGGCTTTGCCCAATCTCTATGAGGTAAAGCGGGTGTTCTCCAATGTAGCTGGCGAGAATAAACTCGATGCGCATAAGTCCAATGCCTTCGAAAGGCAAATGCTTGTACTCCTCAATCTTTTCCGGAACCCCCAAGTTCATGTAGATTTTAGTGGCTGTAACAGGCACATACTGGGCGGATATACTTGTAGCCCCAGACGTGGCGAAGCCGCTGACTTGCACGGCTGCTGCTGTCTCCGTTGGGACGGGTATTTTGCCTTCGTAAATCACGCCGCTTCTAGCGTCAACAGTGTACTCTTTGCCAGTAACCATCAACTTCGTGGCGTTTTCAGTCCCAACAACACAGGGTATGCCAAGTTCACGGCTCACAATAGCTGCGTGACAAGTGACACCGCCCTTGTCCGTTACTATGGCGCTTGCAAGCCTCATGAAGGGCACATAGTCCGGGTTGGTCATGTCAGTCACTAGAATGTCGCCTTTCTGCATGACCTTTGCAGCGTCTTGCGGGTTTAAAACAACCTTCGCCACACCGAAGCCTATATCCCTCTTGCCAGCAGGTATACCTTTGACAACAACCTTTAAACCTTCAACAGGCTTAGCCAGGCCAAACTCAAACTTCTTTTCAAGCAGTTCAGCCGTCTTCTGACTCCAAACGGTTTCCGGCCTTGCCTGCAAAATGAAAATGTTTTCTGGAAAACTTAGGTCGCTGTCTACAGCCCACTCAATGTCCTGAGGTTTACCATAATGACGTTCAATTTTTACAGCCAGTTCAGCAAGCCTAATGATCTCCTCATCCGATAGGCAAGGCTTATTTTGTTTTTCGACGGGAACCTCAACGTGAACGGTTTTTCCAGAAATGGGGTCCCGTGTATACATCATCTTTTTTGTTGCGATACGTTTTCCAACTATTTTCATGGTTTTCTTATCCACAACAAACTCGTCTGGTATCACAGCGCCGGAAACAACAGCCTCGCCCAAACCAAAGCTACCTTCAATAACTATCTGATTGGGGTCTCCGGTTACAGGGTTTATTGAAAACATAACGCCGGCGGCTCTAGCATTCACCATCTTCTGCACACCAATGCTTATAAGCACTTTTTCATGGGCGAAGCCTTTCTGGGTTCGATAAAATATGGCACGGGGCGTGAAGAGGCTTGACCAACATTTAACGTTTTTTTCAACAACCTCGTCTTCGCCAACCACATTAAGGAACGTCTCTTGCTGCCCAGCGAAAGAGGCATCTGGCAGGTCTTCGGCGGTGGCGCTTGACCTAACTGCTACCGGAACATTTTCTATGTTCACCCTTCTACAGAGTTCACGGTAAGCTTTCCTTATGGCGTCTTCTATATCTTTAGGCACCGGAGTGGATTCAATTAGAGAACGTATTTTCTTTGATGCCGCCTCGTACTGGGCGGGATCATTAAAATCCTTCACCGACTCCTTGATTATCCTATAGATTTTGCTTGCAATGCCCGTTTCCTCTATGAACTTTTTGTAGGCGTAGGCTGTGACAGCAAAACCAGGAGGAACCGGAATGCTGGCGTTCAGCATTTCGCCAAGATTTGCGTTTTTCCCGCCGACTAGGGGTATATCATCCTTTCTAAGATCTTCAAACCACAAGATTAGGGCTGGCTTCAAGGAGCCCTCGCCTCTTTAACTTCCGCTTTTTCAACAACAATTCTGCACGGTATCGGAAGTTTAGCAGCTCCCCGTTTTAAAGCTTCCTTTGCAACTTCAACGCCGTTGGCGTTGACCCTAACCGTCATAATTGTCTGGTTTGGTTCAACCCGCGCCGCTGTGCCGATCGGTTTTCCAAAAGCTTTCCGCATACCATCCTGCAAACGGTCTGCATGCGCACCAAAAATCATTTTGTTCTCCCTAAGAATCACGTGGGGGTATGGGTGCACCTGCAGAAAATAGTTGTTTGAAAGTTTATCCATTAAAAGACGGTTTGTCGCCACACGAGCGGCTTCAAGGGCGTTGTGTCTAATCTGGGCTCTTTCAAGGGCTATAAGCCTGGCTTCATATTCGAATTTGGCGTTAGGGTCTCCCATTGTGAATTTTGTTATTTTCGGCTGAGGGAAACCCTTGACAAATTCTCTCCTAGTGTAGGGTTGCCCCTTGACCTCTCTGTAGTTGCGCGCGCGCATCAAACATTCCTCTTCAATACCACCACATATAGGCAACTTATTTAAACACTTTGTTGAATTAACGGTAGATATTGATTAAAGTAATGAATCCAAAATCTTCCTTGACAATATAAATGTAACGGCTTAAGCCACTACACGGGTGGAGGCTTGTTTTTAAACCATATTTTGGCGAGCTCTTCATAGTTGGGGAAGACCCTCTTCAAAATTGGAATATACATTTTTATTTCTTCATCGGTGAGGTATTGGAACTGGTACTCGCCAACGTAGGGCGACGGTTCACCCTCCCTCTTTATAAATTCAATGTGCATGAAGGGGTCTCCCCGCTTAATAGTTATTGGGCAACGGTCATTGCTTAAGTTTACAATTTCAAGGGCAAGTCTGCCGACAAACCCACTATGAACTTTCGCCGCGTTCAAGAAGGATAATCCCATCCGACCATACTTGCTTTTGGCGGTTAAATGCGCCACAAAGTTTGGCGGCGTAAACACTATTTCATAGGATATTAAGTTTTTGTGTTCAAGATAATGCAACGTTGTCTCGTCCTTAACTGTTAGAATGTAGCCGTCTCCATCCAGCAGGTTGTAGTCATAGGGGTATATGCACTTGTAGTTTTCTATGAGCTCCTTCAACTTGTCCCTTCCAAGTATGCACATGACAAATGCACCCGCAACTGTTTTCTGCAATAGTAAAGGCTTCAAGTTATATAATTTTTCAACTAGATTACATCAAGCGGAAGCCTTGTCAGCTTCGCCGCCTCGCCTCAATTAACACTATCTTTTCAAAAAATGGAAGCCTACGTTCCGCAACAACATCTGCCTTGAAGCCCTCAGCCTCCAACATTTGAAAAGTTCTTTCCAGATTTGCAAGGGTGGACTGCATCAACAAAACACGCCCGTACACCTTCAAATATCTTGGAAAGGCTTGCAAAAATCTGTCCAACACCGCCCTTCCGTCAGCTCCACCCGCCCACGCGCGTTCAATCCACGTGCTGCCTTCCCAAGGTTCAGAAGGCAAATAAGGCGCATTAAAAAGGATAAGGTCAAACTTTTCGCCAACCCTCAAAGGAGCAAAAAGGTCTCCTTGAACAAAGAACAGTTTATCCGCCACCATGTTTAGGCGCGCATTTTCTTTAGCACAGCGCACCGCACTAGGGTTTATGTCCAATGCAACTACACAAGAGGCTTTCTCGGCTGCAATGATGCCAAGGATGCCGCATCCAGTCCCCATGTCCAAAACATATTCATCCGAACGTACAGATAGGTTTTCTGCGAAAAGGAAAGAGTCCTCTGCGGGCTCGTATACTTCCCGCCAAACATAGAACACATAATCGCCGTACAGCACCTTTTTAGCTTGCGAAAACATTGGCTAATGCACCGAAGTCCTCCGGAGCCAGCTCTCTAACACGTCTATCATGAAACGGAAATGAAACGCCAATCTGCATATCCCTTCCAGCAAAAACTTGTTCTTTTTTGAAAAATACCTGAACAGCGTTCTTCACTTTTCGATTCCGCTGGGTAAACATGGCTTGCACAAACCGTTTGAAAACTTCCTCGTTGTTCACGCGGAAGGGTTTTGGATTTTTAGGCTTCAACACGACGATTACGGAGTCAACCTCTGGTTGGGGGTAAAACGCATATCTTGGAACCTCGTCGAGAAGTACAACGTCGAAATAATAGTAGGTTAAAACCGTTAACCAGCCGTAATTTTCGCTGCCAATAGGTGCCACGAGCCGTTGGGCAAATTCCTTCTGCAACACAAGAACGACACAGTTGAGGGGCTTGCCGAATAGCCATCGAATAAGGTTGGAAGAGATGCCATATGGAGGAATAGCGACAACCTTGTTGAAAGGGGGGAGCTGAACTTTTAAAACGTCGCCTTCAATCACGGTCACGTTTGGCAAGTCTTTAAGCAGAACCCGTAGAGCCGCAGCCACCTTAGAGTCTAATTCCACAGCCAAAACCCTTCGACATTTCCCAGCCAAAAACCGCGTTAGAAAACCGAATCCAGCCCCAATGTCCAAAACCACATCATCAGTTGTGAGGTCTGCGTGTTCAGCCATAAGCCGAAAAACTGAGGGGTCAACAGTGAAATGTTGGCTTAAACGCTTCTTCGGAAATATTCGATACCTTCGAAGGAGACGCTTCGTTTCTTCTAAAAGGCTCATCTTTAACGGGACCTTGTGAAAAGTCGGTATTTGCTTTCGCCGGCAAGCTCCTCCAAAATCCTCTTAGTTAAAAGCTTAACGGGGTTCGGTATCTGAGTGCGCCTTTGAAGATCCTCAAAACTTTCGAAAGGCTTCTTTTCACGCTCGCGGATGACTTGCCACATGTATTTTTTGCCGATTCCCGGAATAAGCTCTAGAGCGTGCATCCGAGGCGTTATGGCTTGAGCCGTGTTAAAGAAGTTAACAAACCATTTCTCACGGTTCAACACTATGCGGCTGATCACAGCTGGAAGCTCCGCTTTCGCGGCGGCCGTCAACTCGTCATAACCTATCCGTCCAATAATGTAGGTGATTTCCTCGCGGGCCTCCTTCCCCACATAAACCCGGTCATGAGGCTTTAGGGTTACACCCTCCTTGACTAATGCTTCTAAAAGTGTGAAGAAATCCTCACCCACAAGCTGAACAAGGGCTCCAGCTCGGTAACCAGCCCTTCCAGTGATCCTAACTCCTGGACGCCCATGAGGGAGAAAATCCAACACGTAAGCGTACTCTTCGTACCGCTTCTCCATTTCATCCTCCCTTTTCATAAAACTTTTCACTCTAATTAAAACTGGAAGGGCTGAAGCTATTTCAACCTATGTTCGTTTAAAAGTTTAACTATAGCTTCTAATTTCGAGGACTCAATTATTTTGCGTCCGCCCCCCAAAAAAACCCTAAGCTCTTCAACGCTTGTCGGCATACAGTTAACAATCTGAACAGCCTCGGCTTCATCTAGACCAAATTCTCCAACAAGTTTTTCAACAAGCATCCCAGCTGTCTCAGCGTCCACCTTCGAGAATTTAGATGCGTAATCAAGAACTCTTCTCTGAAACTGGTCAAGATTCTCCTCTCCAATATCCTCCAAAATCTTCTTAACTTGAGGGATTGTCAGAAGTTTCTCTTTAACCGTTTCTCTTTCAGTTTTCTCCAAAACTTAGCCTCCGTAAGGCTCTAAATGTTCAGGTCTAACAATAATTTCTTTAACCGCGTCGCCTTGCGTGACACTCACTATGTAGCCCCGTCCTCGTTTGCCAACAACTGTTCCGATCCGCCCATGATACCGTCGATGAGGCATGCCCTCTTGAACGCTTGGATCAATTTTTATTACAACGCTGTCGCCGGGTTGATAGTTACAGAGCAACCTACTCATTTTTATTTTTCCACGCTCTCTAGGCTTCTTCTTTAAGAGTTTTCTTGTTTTTGCCCGATACCCCTTTGACTTTCTCATGTTTTTTCCTCCATCTACATAATTACGTTCAAAACATCAAGTTTTATAGGCTTCGCTTTCTGGCCGAGAATTTCTGAAACACTTGGAGTTGTTCGGCCTTCATCTCCTGACACCAACTCTTTAACGTATAGTCCTCCTTGACAGCGAACCCTCATTTCAGCCTTTTTAGGCGACAATTTCTTTACTTTCACCTCATATATGTACTTTTCCCGCGTTAAGTCCGCCCTCCTATGCAGAACACGGAGAGGTGTTCTCTGTTTCACGATTACGCCGGTCAGTTTTTGCTCCAACAGCTTTAAGTCTTCGTCGGAAACTTCTTTTTCAAACTCCACAACGACGCGGTACTCTTTTTGAGCAGCCTCTCCCTTCTTAACCCTCCTAATGAAGTCTTTGTCGACGATTTGCAAGTCGGAAACTTCCACCCTGCCCTTAGCATAGGCGTTTACGGCTTCCTCAAGCTTTTTTAGATCTATGAAGCGTTTTCTGGGTTGCGAAATCTCTATGACGAAGGGTCTGCCCTTTCCAAGCATGCGGGCGTCTACATCCTCTCTTCCAGACGCGTGGAAAGAGGCTTTGACGCCTCCGGTTGCCTCCAAAAATGGCGGGGTTATTAGTTCTTCCACTGATTCTGGATACCTTTTTCCAGTCCAGTTGCATTTTTCGCAGCCTTTGCCCCCGCATTTTGTGCAGATCCACTTTGATTGAGGTATTCCTCTGACAAGTTTTTTGTAGCGTCCAGCAATGTAAAGGGGGTTCACTTGGAGGCGGATTTCTTCGGTCATCGGGTTTAGGAGCACAACGATGTCTGGCTTGTGATAATCCAGTTTTTTGTCGCTGTAACCGGCGATTTTTCTGGCTAAAAGTCTTCCAAATTCTAGTCGAATGTTTTCGCCGTATTCAACGTTAAACCTTGCCTTAAACTCGTCTTCCCGCTCCTCCACGTCAACGGGCAGCTCAACGCCCACCATGAAAGTGTTGAATTCATATTCGCCAAGCTTTTCAACAGCCCTTTTAGCTAACTCGTCAACTGCTTCAAAACGGTTTTCGCACAAAAAGCATGTTTGAACAGCCTTTTTAGGCGGACGACGACGCATTTGATGCAAAACCTCTTCTGCTTGTTTTAAGAAGCCGTTAGACGCGAGAATCTTGAGAACGCGGATGGCTTCCGTCTTTTTTGTTGATGCTAGTGCTTGGGCTTCCATTAGAAGCATTGTTTTTAGCGTTTTTCCTTTCTCCTCGTTTTCTATTCCGTGCGCCAGAAAAGCAAACTGTCTACCTAAACAGTGGTTGCAGAGGGGGTGTCGTTCAAGCATTTGTAAGGCTTTTTCCAGAACGCTCACGAAGCTCGCCCTTTTACATGGATCGTTTTCTGGGGGTTATCCAACGTCGAACGGCAAGCCTTTACCGAAGAAGGGCAGATGCTTTTTTCTCCGCAGGGTTTTAAGCATTTTCCGCATCATAACGTACTGTTTCAAAAGCTCTTTAACATCTTTTTCGCTAGTTCCGGAGCCCCGTGCTACCCGTCGGATGCGTGAAGCATTGAGGATTTTGGGGTTTTCCCTTTCTTCTGGAGTCATGGATTGGATTATGACCCGCCACTTTTCCAGTTTGTCTTCAGCTTGTTCAAGCATCTCTTCTGGAACGTTGTAGGACATGCCCGGCAACATCTTCAAAATTTTCTGGAAAGGCCCCATTTTACGCATGGCTTCAAACTGTTCGTACATGTCGGTTAACGTGAACTTGCCGCTCAAAATAGCCTTAGCCTTCTTTTCCGGAACCTTAACTTCGGCTTCCCGCACCTTTTCAACTAAAGCCTCAATGTCGCCCATGCCGAGAAGCCGACCGACAAATCGGGAAGGAACAAAGGGCTCGATGTCCTCGATTTTTTCGCCAGTGCTAATGAACTTTATTGGCGCTCCGGTGGCAGCCACCGCTGATAAAGCGCCGCCGCCCCTTGCAGAACCGTCCAATTTTGTTACAAGTATGGAGCCTATGGACGTTGCCTCGTTAAAGGCTTTAGCTTGCACGAGGGCTTGTTGTCCAATGGTTCCATCGATAACCAGCATAACTTCGTCTGGCTTGATTTTCTCCTCAAGCATCTTCATCTCCCTTATGAGTTCTTGTTCTTCCTTGTGGCGTCCAGCAGTATCCACAATAACTATGTCTTTGTCGCTGAACTGTTTCAGCCCTTCAAGGGCAATTTTCACTGGGTCTTTGCTTTTCGGGTCGCCGTAAACTGGCACGTTTATTCTACTGGCTAACTGTTGAAGCTGTTCAAAGGCGCCGGGGCGATAGGTGTCAGTGCAAATCAAGGCTGGTTTTAAGCCTCTTTTTTGGAAGTATCTGGCAAGCTTAGCCGCAGCGGTGGTTTTTCCCGAGCCTTGAATGCCAACAAGCATCAAAACCTTCCTTTTACCCGGCTCCACCTTCAACGGAACGGGTTTGTCGCCCAAAAAACGTGTCAACTCTTCATAAACAACCTTGATAACGTGTTCGCGGCGAGAGATGCCCGGCGGAACCTTCTCCTTTAGGGCTCTCTCTTCAATACGTTTAGAAATGTCCAAAACAAGTTGAACATTTACGTCCGCCTGCAACAAGGCGCGTTGAACATCGCGGATAAGCTCCTTAACAGCAGCCTCATCCACAACCGCAGCTCTGAAAAGCTTCCTTAAGGCTTCGTGAAGTGAAGCGCCAAGCCTTTCTAAAGCCATGAGCTTCTCCATGTTAAAGACTGCTTACCCATTTAAAAATGTGTTTAAATGTGGCGAGAAACAGCCTTAAAATTCTTCAAGTCCGGGATATTTCGTATCCAAAAACTCGGTTATGGCTTGGGCAGTTTTTTCGCCTAAGCCCTTGACGGATAAAAGCTCCCTCTTCGTGGCTTGAAAGACTCGTCTTACGCTTCCGAAACGTTTTAGGAGTGCCTCCGCCCTTTCCGGACCTACTTTTGGAAGGCTTTGAACTGCTAGGAGCTGCCTCTGCCGCAGCGTGTACATTTTAGGCTTATGCTTAACCACTATTTTTCGCCCCTCCTCACCTTGCAGTTTTTTGGCTAACGCGTACAGAAACATGGCTGTGTGCTCTTCATCCGGCGTAAAAACCACGGAAATGGCGTGTTCAGTCATAACTTTGGCGAGGGCGCCCCAAAAAGCCTGGGGAGTCTGCACATATTTTACGGCGTTTACAAAGTCGCCTTCCACCACGAGGCAAGCATTTTCGTATGTTTCTGCAAGCCTCTCAGCTTGTTCGAAAAGTCTTCCATCGAAAACTGAACGGAAAAAGTCGTGGATTTCCTTTCTCTCAACAGCGTAGTTTTCGGCCACCACATAATCGGCGGGTGCAAGAGCCTTCTCCACAACCTCACAGCCAAACTCCCTCAAATAGTCCTTAACGTCCATACTTTCACGGCTATCTGCAAAAACCGTCGGCTTAAACACGTCAGACACGGGTTAGAACACCTCCCTCTCAAATTAGTCTGGGCTTCCTACTTAAACCTAAACTTGGCAAACCTCTTAAAGGGCGAAAACCACATTGAAAAGTTGAGTGAAAACTTCAGAATGGAGAGCCTCCGTTACATCTGTCGCCGATGCGGCAAATCCTATTCAACCGAGGAATACTTGAAAAGCCGCTTCTGTCCAAACTGCGGAACCTTACTCACAAGAAAAGCCAGCCACGAGACTGCTGTAAAGAAAAGCGAAGACCACTTTAAAGACTTGGTTGAGAAGTTTTTCCCATACGCTGAATTCCGACCTTTCCAGCTTAACGCCATAAAATTTGCCTACGAGGTTATGCGAGACGGAAGAATAGGCTTGCTTTGTTCACCATGCGGCACTGGAAAATCCATCTCAGTTTTAACAGCCTATTTTGCGGCTAAAGAATTAAACCCCGCCCTTGGAAGACTTGTAGCCCTAACAAGAACAAAAAATCAGCTGGAAATCTATTCAAGAGAATTGAAAAACATAAAGGAACACTGCGGCGTCAACTTTGTAGCATCAATCTTCAAAAGCAAAAAGGAAATGTGCCCTCACGCCTTCAAAGACCCGAAATTAAAAGACGTAAAGTACAGGGATTTTCTGTACTATTGCAGGGGGTTGAAGGAGGGAATCTTCGGCAAAACATGTGAATACTATGAAAGAACTTATGATGGGCGAAAGCCAAGCTGGCAAGCCTACAACGTCATCGGCAAAATAAAAAGGGTTGGCCCAGCCCTGCCAGACGAAGTTTACGAGGTTTGCCGCGAAGAGGAGCTATGTCCCTACGAAGTTACGAGAATTTTAACCCGGTACGCAGACATAGTCATAGGCAACTACAACTACATACTAGTGGAGGCTATCCGCGGCTCAATTTTGGGAAGAGCCGGCATCCGCATTAGAGAGGTTAACTGCGTCTTCGATGAGGCTCACAGCCTCCCCTATTACTCGGCGGGCATATTCTCCGACGAGCTTTCCTCAAGATCTGTGCATATAGCCAAAAAAGAGGCTAAAACATTCGAAATCGATGACTACGGATTTCTGGACGCATTGTACACGACTATGATTGAGCTTGGAAAAAAGGTTTTTAAAAACTATGGATTGGACGTGGAACACATCATTGAAGGCGAAACTCTAATCGAAGCTTTGGCTAAAAGGCTTGACTTAAACCATGAAAGGCTTTTAGAGATTATCCAAGAGCTTGCCGACAGGGGTGAAGTCGTCCGCCTGAAAAGAAGCGAAATGGGGAAAAGCCCAGTTTCTTACCTTTCCCGCTGCATGGAGTTTCTCGCAAGCTGGGTAAGCCTAACGGGTTCAAGCTACGCCAAATATGTCAAGGTGGAGGTTGACAGAGATGGGAAAAAACGGGTGCGTCTTGGAATAAGATGCCTTGACCCGTCGCTGGCGGCAAGCATCATCAATGATTCGCGCTCCGCCATCCTCATGTCCGGAACCCTCTGGAACATGGACTACTACATGGACGTTTTAGGCTTAGATAGAAGCCGCTGCCGAAGCCTTGAGCTTCCAAGCCCGTTTCCATCGGAGAACCGCCTCATTCTCGTTGATGAAGCGGTCACGACAAAGTTTGAAAAGCGGAACGAAATCCAGTGGAAACGCATTGCCACACACCTAAACCAGATAATTCAAAAAGTCGGCGGCAGAGTAGCCGTCTATTTCCCGTCCTACGAGGTTATGCAAGACATAGCCAAACTTGTAGAGCTGGACGCGCCTGTGCTTGTAGAAGAGAAGAGAACAAGAATAGTGGATGTTTTGGAGTTTTTGCAGAAAAACGGGAAATGCGCCGTTTTCGGTGTTGCCCGTGGAAAAATAAGCGAAGGCGTGGACATGACCACTGAAGGCAGAAGCATGCTTTCAGCCGTCATCATTGTTGGACTGCCGTACCCAAAGAAGACAGAACTTCAAAAGGCGCTGTACAGATACTTCAAGGAAAAATTCGGAGACAAAGCCCTAGAATACGCCAACACAATACCATGCTTGAATGCGCTAGCCCAGTCAGCTGGACGGCTCCAACGAAGCCCAGAAGACAGAGGCGTAATTGTCATCATGGACCGGCGGGCTGCTGGACGGTTTAAGCGGAAGCTTCCGGAAGACTGGCAGAGAGACATGAAAGCCCACTTTCAAATAGAGAAAATCCTCGCAAGAATAGACGAGTTCATAACACAAGGTAAACAGCATAATTGAGACGATGATCCTTTATCTCCCGCAAGGTTTTTACCCTTTACTTAACAAAAGCTTTGAAGAGGATGAAAAATTGAACGATGAAATAAAGATCATTGAGAGAAAAAAGGAAATCCCTAAAGGGGCAGTTATGATTTTCGGCTTTCCAGACGTGGGGCTGGTTGGCGTTATAGCCGCCTCCCATCTAATTTCGGAGCTTGGATTAGATGAAGTTGCATATATTGAGTCGCAGCTTCTGCCACCAATAACCGTCTTGCACGAAGGCTTACCCCACTCACCAATAAGAATCTTTGGAAACCACAACATCCTTTTAGCGGTTTCAGAAACAGCCCTTCCAGGAGAGCTAATATATCCAATCATGCATGCCTTAATCGACTGGGCGAGAAGCAAAGAAGTCAAAATGATGATCTCCATAAGCGGCATACCAGTCCAAGATAGGCAAGACCTTGAAGAATTGAAGGTTTTCGCCGCAGCCTCAAATCCAGAGATGCTGAAAATGGCTCAGGATAAAGGTGTAGAGATACTGCGAGAAGGCTACATGGTGGGACCTCAAGCAGTTATGCTACAATACTGCGCAACCCTTGGACTGCCAGCCTTAACGCTGTTGGCACAATGTTTCCTCCAATATCCAGACCCGGAGGCCGCAGCCAAAGTTCTTGAGCATTTGGCAAGCTTTACCGGTGTAAAGGTTGATGTTTCAAAGCTTCTAGAGAAAGGCGAAGAAATCCGCTTGAAAGCTAGAGACCTAATGAAAAGAACCCAGCAAGAGTTGGCGAAAATGCGGAAGACACAGGAGTATGACATTCCATTATACATTACATAAAAAATGAATTGGGGGCTGATAAATGTCAGAGGAGGAAAGCTTCAGAAGAAGGCGTTCAATCTTCGACTTGATAGACGAGTACTTTGAAAGCCTTGAGGCTTGGGCTGAAAGGGTTAGAGAAACCTTTTTCGAAAGACCTAGTTGGAACTGCAGAACATGCACCATAGAGCCTCTCCGCGACATAATGGTGACCAGCGACGAAGTTATTGTGACTGTAGACTTGCCGTACGCGGAGCAGAACACTATACAAGTCAAGCAAGTAAGCAAAGACACCATTGAAATTTCAGCTAAAATGAGGCGAAAGGTCAGCTTCGACGATTTTGGCATAACCCATCATAGGGGAGAATTTCAAAGATTCCATTGCCGGACAAAGATTCCGGTGCCCGTTTACATGGATCGTATGGAGATCCGCTTCAAGCGAGGCATTCTGGAGATTCGTTTGCCGAGAAAACATGAGTATGAAATCCCCATCGAATGAAGCCTCAGCTCTCCTTAGAGGTCATCACTGTTCAGATGGCTCTTCTCGCGTCATCGGCTTCAAAATATTGGTGGGTAGACAGCCAAATAAGGTTTTATCAAAAACCTTAAACATTAACGCAACCTTATTCTGGGCTTAAAGGTTGGTGAAGCGTATTTGACAGCGGAAAGAGCCATACAATGCGCAACTTTCCTATTAATCCTAGTGGGCTTGTGTGGGCTAAGCGCTTGGGCAGCATACACATACCTCAGCGAAGCACATATAATCCTTGAAGTAGCAGCTATAGCCCTAAGCTGGGGCATAATCCTCCTAATCCTATATGTGGGTTTCAAAAGACTGGATTGGGAATGGTGGAAATGAAAATGCGTACACGGGGGCTATTTTGTTCGCACTATTTTCACTTTGCCAAGTATCCGCCAGTACTCCACTTCAACGCCTGGTGCCAGTTTCGCTTTCAAATCCTCCTCTTCTGGAAAGGGTGCATCTAAATACTCGTAAGTTTCCAAATCCATTATTTGCACACTTGAAGGTGTTACAGCGAAAACTTGTCCGCTTCGTTTCTCGATTATTGGCACTTCTGCTGTGGCGTCAACCGGCTTAACAATGCTTCTTTTTACGCCGTCGAAAACGCCTATGGCAACTATCCGCGCTTTTGCTGATCCATGTTTTCCCGGTTTTGATTTTGTAATTTCAACTATGCGGCATGGCTCCCCATCCACAATTATGTATCCGCCTTCTCGAAGGCTTCCAACATCAACTGGTTTGCTCACACCATCACCAGCTTTACGGTTCCACCACAGCAATTTTAAACAACACCCATATATAAGTTAAGGTAGCAAACTTACGGTTGCCTTCGAAAGGGGGAGAAATTGTTCAAGAGCGTTGGCATCATAGCCCGATTCGACAAGAGAAAAGCCATAAACCTTGCGGAAAAGATAGCAGAATATCTCGACAAAAAGGGACTGGAAGTTTACATCGAAGAAACTTTAATGAACAAACTGAAGAAAAATTGGAATTTCTGCCCTATTGAAAACATGAAAACAGACTTCATTATCACAATTGGTGGAGACGGAACCATATTAAGAACATGTGTGGCAGTTCCAAAACCGGAACCCCCAATACTGGCGATAAACATGGGGGTCCGAGGCTTCTTGACAGAGGTCTCTCCTAAAGACGCGTTCACGGCAATCGACAAATGTCTTAAAGGCGATTTCTTAACAGAGAAGTGTGCAAAACTTTCCGTAACCGCTGGCGACAAAGAGCTCCCAGACGCCCTCAACGAAGTTCTGATAACAGTTGGTGAGCCTGTGAAACTCATGTACGCTAAAATCTCGAAAAACGACGAACCAGTTTTAGACTGCCAAGCAGACGGTGTGATGATAGCCACGCCGACGGGCTCTACGGGGTATTCACTGTCAGCAGGGGGACCAGTTTTAGACCCGTCGGTTAAAGCTTTTGTTTTGACGCCCATATGCTCTCTAAGCGTTTCCCGTTCAATAGTCTTCCCGGCAGAATCAAAAATTACAATAAAAGTCCTCAGACCCGAGAAGGTTTTAGCCGTCGTGGACGGTGCATATAGGACTTTTTTGGAAGCCCCAAACAACTGCGTGACGGTTACGCGTTCAAAGAATGAAACTACCTTCATAAGGTTCCGGGAAAACTTCTACAACCGTTTGAGAAGCAGACTTCTCTTTCGCGGGGTTGGAGGAAAAGTCTAACGGAAACATCCAAAAAGAAAGTAGTGGTTTTGGATACCTCCGCCTTCATAGCAGGTTTTGACCCGTTCTCAATAAGTGAGGAACAGTACACTGTGCCAATGGTTAGGGAAGAGTTCGCGGGGAATTCGCTGGCTTGGGCTAGACTTACAACGGCGGTGGAAAGTGGAAAATTGAAGGTGAAAGAACCCGACACATTTTTTGTTGAAAAAGTTAAGGCTTCAGCTGGCGCCGTGGGAGACTTGTTCTTTCTATCAGAAACAGACATACAAGTTTTGGCTTTAGCCCTTCAACTTAAAGCTCGCGGATATACGCCGCTCATCGCCACAGACGACTATTCCATACAAAATGTGGCTAGGCACTTAGGCATAGAATACGCTTCGCTTGCAACCTTTGGAATACGTCAACCACTAAAGTGGGTTAGGTATTGTCCAGCTTGCTACAGGAAGTATCCAGCAAACTACAAGCTAAAGACATGCCAAGTGTGTGGAACCGAGCTGAAAAGAAAACCGTTAAGAAAAACCTCCAGAAGATTAGAAAAAACAGGTGGGCGAAAATGAGTTTCGCTGAAAGGAAGGTGGCATATTTTCATTCAGCTGGAAAACGGAACACTGACACCCTACTGGAAATTGTGAAAGGCTATGTTGAAAGGGAAGGCATAAAGGATATAGTTGTCGCTTCAACAACAGGTGAAACAGGGGCTAAAGCATCAAAAACCTTCAAAGGATGCAACGTTGTTGTGGTAACCCACTGCTTCGGCTTCCGAAATCCCGGCGAAAGCGAGCTAAAAAAAGAATTCAAAAAAGAAATTATGCATAACGGAGCAAAAATTTTCACAGGAACACACGCCCTAAGCAGTGTTGAACGAGCAATTCGTAAGGATTTCGGCACAATCGAACCATTGGAGCTTATCGCCAACACTCTCAGGCTGATGGGCGAGGGAGCAAAAGTCTGCGTTGAGATTACGCTAATGGCCGCTGACGCGGGATTAATACCGGTTGATAGAGATATAGTCGCCATAGCGGGAACAAGCAGTGGTGCAGATACCGCCCTACGAATAAAGCCAGCCAACACTGGCAGATTCTTTGATTTAAGAATAAGAGAGGTCATAGCGAAGCCCTCAAACTTCTAGGCAAAGGACAATAAGTTGACCCTAAGAGAAAGGTTAAAAACCGAATTCACGTTTTTCAAAGGAAACTACTTAATCCTTATTATAAGCTGGGTTTTAATGGATTTCGCCCATGAAATCCCCGGAACATATTACTCCGACTATGTCATTCAGCTCGGCGGCACTCCCCTAATTCTTGGGGTCATAACCTTCACATCAATGATAACTCTCGCTTCAGTTCAGTTTACGGGAGGATATTTAGCAGATAAATATGGGAGACGCTGGCTTATATCGACGCTTACCTTCGGTGTCGCCTTATCCTTCGTTTTCTTTGCTGTGGCTCCAAGCTGGCACTTTATATTGGCTGGTGCAATCCTACAAAACATCTGCCTCCTCTACCAGCCAGCTTTAAACGCCATAATGGCAGACTCGCTGCCACCGGAAAAACGTGGATTAGGCTTTTCCGTCCTTAACCTTATAACGAGCGTGTCGACAACCCCGGCGCCTGTGGCTGCCCTATTTTTGGTCGCCACCTTCGGTTCTGAGCTTGGAATGCGCATAGCCTACACCATTGTTGTCTTGTTATACCTTGCAGCTGCGGCTGTAAGACTGAAACTTAAGGAAACTTTGAAAAATGTGGAAAAAGCCAGCTTCAAAGAGGTTGTGCGATCTTACCCTAAAGCCTTGCAGGAGGGAATAAACGTCTGGAAAGTTGTGCCCCGCTCAATGCTTTTTCTATTCATTTCGGAGCTAATAACCTGCTCATCCCTTGCCATGATTCAAACCCTCTTTTTGGTTTACGCCTTCTACGTATTGCAAATTGGAGGAACCCCATCCCCCGGACTGCCGCCCCAAGAGGCCCCAGCGCTTCAGCTAGCCCGCATTAAATGGGGCTACTTGATGACTGCCCT
>CAZZMT010000061.1:0-11825 GCA_964655395.1 uncultured Candidatus Bathyarchaeia archaeon
CAAAAATAACTAGAAAAGCTTACCAACATCGTTTTCTACTTAGAGGCTTGAGCGGCGCGATTGTAATAAGTTACGCGTCATACCCCCTTTTCCTCGCAATCAAACTTTTAACTACCACGTAAATTTATGAAACGGCAATTATAAAAGGAAAGTTTGGAAAAATTTTTATTATTTCACCGCAAACTTTACTCGACTCTTGGAGGGTGTACTATGAATTCGGAAGATGTTATAAATTTAGCTAAAAAATATGGCGCAGATTTGGTTGGAATAGCCTCTATTGAACGTTTTGATGGTGTCCCGGCGCACATGCATCCAGCATCAATCCTTCCTGAGGCAAAATCTGTCATTGTGGTTGGGCGGCAAGTTGTTCGCGGAGCTCTACGCGGCATTGAAGAGGGACTTGTTTATCGTGCATATGATGACTATAGACGCACTCACATGATAAGCTTTGATTATGAAAGATTTGGAAGGGTTCAACTTGAAGACGTATTTTTAGCCAGCACAGTTTACGATTTAGCATGCGCCATTGAAAACGAAGGTTATGAGGCTGTGCCTGTATACCCCTATCCGCCTGAAGCTTGGCCTCAAGGAGTGAGCGTTGCGACTGGAAGAGTTGAGCCAAACGTGCATCCCGATCCGGAGTTTGCCGCTGTGGCGGCAGGTTTAGGTGAGATAGGCTATAACAACATTCTTTTAACGCCGGATTTTGGGCCGAGGCAGAGGCTTCAGCTTATAATTACGGACATGCCCCTTGAACCAAACCCATTGTTTGAGGGAAAACTTTGCGATCTATGCATGGAATGCGTTGAAAGTTGCCCTCATGGAGCCATAAGCAAGGATAAAAGCTCTGAGGTTAACATAGCCGGGAAAAAGATGACTGTGGCCAACGTTGACTTTAAGATATGCAATTTTTGCACAAATGGAGCTAGACCGAACAGGCTTCACAACGCGGGTAAGCCTGACAGGTTAGCCGCCATCTGCACTCGCACGTGCATAGACCACTTGGAAAAAATCGGAGTTTTAAAAATAAAGTTTGCAACGCCGTTCAGAAGGAAAAAGCCACAGGTATTCGACATACGGGGCATGCCCCTCTAAGATGGTGCGCTCTATGCAGAAGTTAACCGCAGAGGATGTGAAAAAATTCGCTATAGAGGCTGGCGCTGATCTTGTTGGCATCGCCTCCATAGACAGGGTTGATGGGGCGCCGCCTCATCTCCATCCCGCGAAAACCATACTTCCAACCGCCAAGTCGGTTGTTGTGGTGGCTAAAAGGATTCCGCGGGGATGTTTCCGCGGCAACTTGGAGGGAACAAATTTCACTACTTACACGTACTACGGCTACGTCCTACAACAGCATAGGTATTATATGCATAAACTGGACTATGAGGTTGCATGTTTCATTGAAAGACACGGTTGGGAGGCTGTTCCAAACCAAACTTCCGGGGCCCATTTCAGGATTGCAGCCTTCGCCGCTGGCCTCGGCCAAATAGGGTGGCACCAATTGTTGCTAACACCGCAGTTTGGTCCACGGCAAAGGTTTGGGTTAATTGTCACCGAGGCGGAGCTTGAGCCTGACCCGCTTTTTGAGGGTAAACTTTGCGATCCGGAAGACTGCGGATACCGCTGTGTAGCTGAGTGTCCTAACGGTGCAGTGCCAAAAACACGCAAGATCACTGTGAATGTAGCTGGAAAAACCTTGGAGTTTTCAGATCTAAACCTTGAAAGGTGCCTGCCCAACTGTATAGCGATCACAAAACATTCGCCTTTCATGGTTAAGGATCTGCCAGGCATTGACGAAGTTAACCCCCGCTGGCGTGGCGGCATGCCCCTAGCCTTCAGCCTATACGCCTTTTCAACCAACCAAGTTGCAATAGCCAGAGGAAGCCCCCCACCTCCCACAAGCGGAGGCATAGTTGACTGTTACCACATGCTTTACCGGCAGTTCGCCCTCCCATTCATGGTCTTCCGAGGCTCCACAGGCTGCATGGAAGCATGCATAGAATACCTCGAGGAGAAAGGCAAAATCCCCCGCTACCAGTATCCACTCAGAAGAAGAGAAAAATGGAAACTTTAAAATCGACATTCTAAATTCAAAAGCTTTTTCTAGAGTGCCTCCAGACATCATAAGCCTAAAACCGAATAAACGACCACTTGTGCGTATGCTAGAGAAAAACCTGTTGGAGGTCATAAAATCAGGAGACTCGTAATTGTCGACGCTAATAATGGGGTTGTAAAAGTGGCCAAGAAAGTAAAGTTAAGGGCTGTTCTTTTCAATTATCATCTCTTTCGCGGATTATTACGTCCAAAGAGTCAATGCACGTAGCAATTCATCTATTTACCATTCGAACTGGTAGAGACCTCTTGCGACGCTTAAGCGGCCTCCTTGCTGGCCAGCCTCCACTAACTGCATGGTTTTAACGTCGCGCAAATACTTTTCGACGTTATGATCATATGCTCCCCCATAGGAGCCCATAAGCTCCATTGCTTTGTTTATAACCCAAACGGCTTGGTCGCCGGCGTACACTTTGGCTGCCGAGCATCGTGCAAGCATGGCGGGAGAACCCCACCTGCCGTAAATTTCTGGATGGTCAGCCATCCATGCAACTTGCAATGAGTATGCCCTCGCTGTTTCGATGGCTATTAGCATGTCAGCTATGATGCTTGCGTGGAGCGAATGCTCCCTCACCGGCTTAATAATCCGCCTCTCTTTAGTATAATTCAATACTATTTCTAAAACCGCCTGCGCAGCCCCTATCATTTGGGCACTCGCGAAGAGTCGAGCCTGTGCCGATAAATCATGAAATATCTCGGCGTCCTTTCCGGGACCAGCCACGCGATAATGCTTTGGAACTCGTACATCCTCATAGAAAATTTCAGTATTGAGATCAGTCCAGCACAACCCCATTTTTTGTATGGGCTTGCCCACTGATAATCCGGGAGTGTTGGCAGGAACGTAGATCAAGGCGATTCCTTCATCTCCCTTGGCCGAATCAGTCGTGCACACCGTTAAATAAACTATGTCGGCATCGCCTGAGTTACATGGCCAAATTTTTTCGCCATTTATAACCCATTCGTCCCCATCAAGCCTAGCTGTAGTCCGGATGGTTCGCCCGTGCATGGCGGGATCCATTATGTTGCATCCGCCCTCTGGCTCGGTGATGGCAACGCATGCTTTGTGAGGCTTATCGTCTAGAAGCTTGTCCTTGAAGATCTCCTCAACCAGGTCCATCCGGTTGGATGCTAAAGCGGGATATAAGGCCCATGATATTAGACCGGGGTGAATCATCCAGAGAGCAACGTCTCCACGCGACAACTCTTCAGAGAGAATGTAGCCTGTCACGGCGGATGCTATGCCAAGCCCTCCCATTTCTTTTGGAAGAAAAGCTTTCTGAAGCCCCAATTCAACCATTTTCGTCAAGATTTTTTCCAATGTTTCACGGGCAATTTTCTCGTTGCGATGCCATCCCCCTTCTAAATCTTGCCTTCGAGGCATAACCTCCTTGTCGACAAATTCCCGTATAGAACGAGCTAACTGCAAGTCCTCTTCACTTACAATGGCACCTGCATATTTTTTCCTAAAATCAAACAATTCGTACATGTTTCTCAACCAATCTTGACCTTGCAACTTATGGTTTGATTTACTTTAAATTTAAAACTTTCCAAGACTTTTAATTCTGCTGGACAATGACCCCTAACACAGCGATGGTGAAAAGGAACTGCAATTACAGGGGATTTTGGTTAACCAATGGTGCTATAAGTCTTTTATAACAACTCCTTGTTTAATTAGTTGTTTCTGAAGTTTGTAAATATCAACTTTTCTAGGCGGAACATTTTCTTCGATTGCTAAGGCTGCCGCTGCTCCTGCAGCCTCTCCAGTAGCATAGCAAGGACATATCATCCGTACACTTGCTTGGGCTTCATGGGTTGTGGATATGCATCTGCCAGCTACGAGAAGGTTGTCGATTTTCTTGGGCACTAAACATCTATAAGGAATGTCAAAGAAAGGGTTTCTTGCAATAACGTCATGAAAACGTTTTCCTTCAAGCACATCCTGCTTTGTGAGGACGTATTCGCCCTCTAGCCGTCTACTTTCCCTTGTTCCAATCTGCGGGGATGTATCAATAAGAAAAGCTGACTCGAATCCCGGCACATTCCTCCTAAAAAAATCGACAGCCGCCAAAACTTTTCTTCTCCCCTCAATTTCGGCTCTTGTAAGATCTTCAACTTTTGTTGCGCTTAAACCTCTAAGGTATTGAAAGAATAAGACACAACCTTCGAGGGTTGTTGGAAGCCAAACTAAACCATAGCCTTCCTTCTCAACATGTTCATTTATAAGTTCCATGTATTTCTCGGGGTTTTCCTCCCTAAATTTGACGGCCTTTTCAACATTAACATTCATCACTCTGTAACTTAAGCTGAGCCCGGTGGGGTGAATATCCTCTTTAAACGGTGCTCCTGCCCTTGCAAAGACATCTCCATCACCTGTTGCATCTATCGTTATCTTAGCCAGTATTGCCTGTCTGCCCTCTTTGTTTTCTATAATGACTCCATTCATAACATTGTCTGCCATTATTGGTTCTACAAAGGTGCAGTTTAGCATGAGCTTCACCCCGGCTTCAATCACCATTTCATTGCACACGAACTTTAGCATTTCTGGGTCGAAGGGAGGCATGTACGCACCGCTAAGCCCAAACCCCTCAATCCATGTTGGAGTTTCTGGTCCCAGAATCCAAGGGCGTTTCCTTGGAGGTAAAGCAATCGCATTGGGAAGCTTAACGAGGCGCTCGACAGTTTCTTTTAGGATTCCATATTCATATCTATCGTATTCAATAAGAAGCAATACGAGACCGCCTGTAGCCATGCCGCCCAGATATGGATACCGCTCAACAAGTGTGACTTTCACACCGTTACGGGCAGCTGAAATCGCCGCAGCTACTCCTGAGGGGCCCCCACCAACGACAACTACATCAACGTCCCCTACAACCTTGTTTCGTCTGGTTCCAGACTCGATTATTTCACCACGGTCATCGGAAATCTTTATTTCCACCTAAACCCACATCCCGTTTTTTATCCTTTTTAGTGTGCATAAAATTTTCCTTATGGATGTACATCGTGCAGGCAGCTTGAAAGCACTTCGAAAATTTAAAAAATAAAGCGACCAAAATCTGTGAGCTGTAGGGAGTGGAAGATTTTGCATCTTACTCGAGAAGAAGATGAGATGCTGAAGAGCGATGATTGGCTAACTCGAAGATGCATGGAATATCTCGTTAAGTATGGCGAAGCCGCCGGGGCTGAGAAGATGGTCGATATAGACGGAAATGTGGTTATGCCAACCTATTCAACGACTATACCTCAGTTGGGCATTGATATAACAAGCCCCGAACTTTATGGCAAAAGGGTTAAAGCGTTCACAATTTCAAGGGATTATGGCGTAACTAAGGGATGGGAAGATATTGGTATTCCTCCATGGAATGACCCGGATTATGTGAGGCAACAAGAACAAGTCATGAAGCATTGGATGAGACTCGGCGTTCATCCTGTGAACTCATGTGCTTACTATTTGATACAGACCTATAAGCCAACACCTGGACAGTATTGTTCGTGGCATGAAAGCTCGGCTGTTCCCTATGGAAACGCCATCCTCGGAGCTAGGGTTAATTTCGATCTTGGCGCTGAGTTTGCTATAGCTTACACTGGGAAGGCCCCCGCCTATGATATGCGCGTGGATGAGAACAGGATTGCAACGCGACTTGTAAAGTGTGAGACTGAATTGAAGTCTGATATGGATTATGATCTTTTCGGGTGGGCTGTTGGTGAAGCGGTGGGCGTTGAAGTTCCTGTAATAACAGGTCTTGGAAAGCCGACGCAAACCCAAATAATAAAAATGAATACCGAGCTGAATACAGGCGGTCAGGTTAGGATGTATCATGTTCCCGGGTTAACCCCAGAAGCTCCAACGGTGGAGCATGCTTTGAATGGGCAGAAACCCGTTGAAACAATAAAAATTACAAGAGAAGACTTGAAGAAAGTTTATGACAAGATGAACTATGCAAGCAACGAAAATGTAGACTTTGTTTATCTTGGCTGTCCGTTTTATTCACTTGGAGAACTTAGAAGGGTTGTTTACTATCTTGAGGGGAAGAAATGTAGAGCTAACCTCTGGGTGGTGGTTGACGACTGGACCTTCGAAATCGCCGAAAAAATGGGTTATAGGGACATCATCAAAAAGGCTGGAGGAGTATTATTATCTGGAGCATGTGCATGCGTTAGAACAGGCGTGCCACCAAACACGGACGTGATGGCAACAGACTCATGCAAGCAAAACTATTACATTACGGGCAGGTATTATCCCAAAAAACTTGAAGTTTGGTATGGCACCATGGAAGAGTGTCTTGAAGCGGCAGTAACCGGAAAATGGCGTGGAAAATGGCCGGGAGGCAAGTAGAATGGCGAAGAAAATCATAATAAAGGGCAGAAAAATTGTCGGAGGTTACGCCGAAGGAGAAGCCCTTGTCTCAAAATGGCCTGTAATGGGCTTAACCAACTTTTGCCCTCAACTGGGCATAATAACCGAAAGGGACCATCCACTGAGGGGAGTACCACTCAAAGGAAAAGTTTTCGTGTTCCCAACGCCACGCGGGTCTGGAGGTTGGATCAACATTGGAAGGACAAGTCTTTACGGCACAAATCCCATAGCCATGGTGTATTATAAAGGGAACGCATTAACAGTATGTGGAGCATTAATCCTCAATAGACCCACCGTAGGAGACTGTGAAAAAGATCCAAGCAAGCTTATAGACACGGGTGACTGGGTTATAGTTAAGGCCAACGAGGGAGTCGTCGAGGTAATAAAGAAAGAACAATGCAAGTAAGCGCCATTCATGATCAGAAAATAACTTGTAGGGTCGATGCTGCGCGGCAATTTAAAGGGTCGCAGACAGATATAGGTCAGCATAATTGAATGTTAAATAATACATCGAAGCGAGAGAACGCCGGCAAAATTCCCATATGTGGAAATACTGCCAAACGAAAATATGCAAAAACCGAAACCAAAAATGCAGAGTCATAAAATGCCAGGTATAGCACTTACTCATATCCGCTATTAGACTGTAGACTTCTCCTAAGAAGTGTTAAGCGATTTTGGAAATTTATATTTACGTGCCTTCATGCGTTGTAGAAGCCAAAGTTCCTTTCCTTTTTTCTTTTATTATTTCTGCGAGAATGCTTATGGCTATTTCTTCGGGGGTTTGGGCACCTATGTCTAAGCCCACTGGGGCATGTAGTGGTTTCAGTTCCTCATCGCTTATTCCTGCTTCCCTAAGCCTTTTTAGAAGTGTTGCTACCTTTACGTTGCTGCCGAGTAAGCCCACATAGGCTGGTTTCTTTCTGATGATTTTTTCCAGCGCTAGGTAATCGTGTTCAGGCTCCCCGTGGGCGATAACTACAAAGTCGCGTGAACCAACCTCTATCTTGTCTAATATTTCGTTAAAATTGCCTGTGATTATTTCTTGAGCCATTGGAAATCGCTCTTTGTTGGCTAATTCCTCATCGTCATCTACGACGACTAGGCTGAATCCAACAATATCCGCAAGTTTTGCAAGGGGCAAAGCCACGTGCCCCGCGCCGATTAGAATGAGCCTATGTCTAGGCTCTATCACGTCGATGAAGATGGTTAATTCACCTCCACATATTAACCCCGTCTCAATTGCTTCTTTTCCTCCCCCCTTGTGAAGGGAGAAAACGGCTTTCCGGGGCTTGCCTTCTCTTAAAGCCTTTAAAGATTCATTGATTAAAGCTCTTTCTAAATTTCCACCTCCAATGGTTCCAAATGTTTTGCCATCCTCGCTTACAATCATTTTTCCTCCGATATCTCTTGGTCCGGAACCCTTCTTTTCGATAATTGTGCACATGGCAACCCTTTTTCCGGCGTCTAGGAGACGCGCCGCTTCTTTTAGGATTTCAGCATCGTTTACCATTAGCTTCGCCAAATTCTATCCTAAAGCGAAAGTTATTAAAACCTTTACATCGTGTAGCAGTGCTTTTGTTGTTCCAAGAGTCAATGAAATTACATTTTGCTGAAGGAGGCGCCTTCGACGACATTGAAAAATTATTTAATTGTAACCCGTTTAATTAGTTTCTAATTGTGGATTGGTGATTTGAAATGGAGAAAAAGTACAAGAATTTGGTTAAACCTTTGATTGTGAAGGATGGTCCGGAAGGCCTTTACAACGAACCGAGGTTTTGGGCAGACTCTAAGGATCTTGAGGGACTAAACGTTGTGTTCTCCTACGGTTTTATTAAGGAACCATGCATTTGCCATCCAACCGCTGCAGTTCAAGATATGCTTATACATCCGTATGACGAAGTTTTAGTGTTTGCACCTATAGACGCTTCAGGAGATATTCTCGACTTGAATGCGGAAATATCCATAGACCTAGGCGAGGAAAATGAGGAACATGTCTTTTATGAGCCAGCTGCCGTTGTTATTCCAAAGGGCACACCTCATGGCCCGGTAAAGGTAAGGAGCCTTGAAAAGCCCATAGCTCACTATCTTGTTGGCTTGGGACCGGAATATAAGTCTGAAAGCGTACCTAAAAAGTCCGCAACAACCATGGGAACAAAATACACGCGGTTGATCAAAAGGTTCCGGATGGCACGGGGGTGCATGAGCAAGAAACTGGCACCTCCCGCAGCGGCAAGACCTATAGTGGGTGGACCTGGCAACGCAGATCAAATCGTGTGGTTTTACGGCGACAACCTTGAAAACATCAAACTAAACGTTTCATGGGGCTTCTACTCTCGTCCAGGCATTTGGCATAGAATAGGCAGAGGAGGAGCCCACGTACACCCGGTGGACGAAGCATTAATCTTTGTAGGTTTAGACCCAAACAACCTGCATTATCTAGGCGCCCAAGTAGAGTTCGCCCTAGGCGAAGAAGAGGAAAGACACCTCATCAAGGTGCCAACGGCGGTTATCGCCCCAAGAAACCTCGTGCACTGCCCGGAAATAACCCTATGGGTGGACAAACCCTACGGTTTCATTGTATTGTGCCTCGACTCTGAACATGAAACAACATGGCTACCCCCAGAAGAATAAACGCTTCCTATTCCTCTTTTTACCCCTATAAAACTGAAAAGCCGTGCTTTAACAGATTGTTATCTTAGCTTAGTTTTTGGTTTCCGCAAGCTTTATATTTTTAACCAAAAATAGATGAGTTTGATGCTTGATGATTGGTTACCTTGTTAAGAGGCTTGTCCAACTTATTTTTGTATTTATAATAGCCTTAGTTGTTATATTCACTATCCCGCGTCTCATGCCAGGAGACCCAACCCAATACATTATAGGCGAGAGAATACAAATAGGGCAGCAATACCTAGATTTAAGGAATCAACTTATAAGTCGCTTCGGCTTAGATAAGTCATACCCTGAACAATTTCTCTTGTTCATGCAGAATACCTTTCAAGGTTATTTAGGAGTTTCTTGGAGTTTCTTCCCAAGGGAAGTATCTGCTGTAATAATGGAGCGTCTTCCATGGACTCTGCTCATTATGGTATCATCAAGAGTAATATCCACAGTCTTAGGATACCTCGTTGGGGTTTTAGCAGCGTGGAAGCGAGGAAGCAAACTTGATGTCTCGTTACAGGTCGCGGGCTTGGTTTCCATAGCTTTACCCATTTTTTGGGTTGGCTCAGTCATGCTATTGCTTTTTGGCTACTATATTCCCATATTCCCCATAGGTGGCAGCGTTACGCCAGGTGTCAAGTTCCAAAGTTTTTGGGAATTCGCCTACGATGTTTTACGTCATGCTGCCTTGCCCATTATAACACTCTCTCTTTTCGGGTTTTTCGGCGACGCTTTGATTGTAAGAAATACAATGATGGCAGTCTTAGGCGAGGACTTTATTTTAACTGCGGAGGCTAAGGGGCTTACAGAGAGGCAAGTAATGTTTAGACACGCAGCAAGAAACGCGTTACTTCCGCTTGTCACTGGATTTTTTGCTGGTCTCGGCTTTATGATTGTGGGTTCCATATTTGTCGAGACAGTTTTTGCTTATCCAGGCATGGGTCAGCTTATGACGCGGGCAATTTACGCTAGAGACTACCCTCTTGTACAAGGAATATTCATAATCGTCACAGGCATAACCTTACTGGCAAATTTCCTTGCAGACTTGGTTTACATGTTGCTTGACCCACGCGTAAGATTAACAAGGTGAAAGAGATGCGTCGAAACTTATTGAAAAGCGCTGTCATTGTAATTAAGCAGTTTGGGAAAAGCAAATTAGGCGTTGCAGGCCTCGTTATAATATTTGCATTTGCATTCATGGCGATTGCGGCTCCTATTTTAACTCCATACGATCCAAATAAAACTTTCCTAACTCGTCCTTTTCAGCCACCTAGCCTAGAGCACCCGCTTGGAACAGACGATGCTGGAAGAGACGTGCTTTCTCAAATAATCTATGGATCTCGGGTTTCGCTTTTGATAGGGATCAGCGCTGCAATTGTAGGGACATTATTAGGAACAACGATTGGCTTATTTAGCGGATATTTTGGAGGCGTTGTAGACACGGTTCTCATGCGAATTACAGACGTATTTATGATTATACCAATGGTGCCTTTAGCAATTTTACTCGCCCTATACATAGGGCCAAGTTTATTCAACATAGTTATCCTCCTAGGTTTCCTCGGCTGGCCGGGTATAGCGAGGCAAATTCGTTCACAAGTGCTCTCATTAAGGGAAGCCCAGTTTATAGAAGCAATCCGCGCCCTAGGTGCCGGAAATGTGCGCATAATGTTTGTACATATCCTACCCAACGTTGTAGGGTTAATGATCGCCAACATGATAGGCGGTGCAGTTGGCGCGATAATGGCTGAATCCGGTTTAGCATTCTTGGGGGTCACTGATCCCAGAAACATTAGTTGGGGCAGAATAATATCTCGTTCTCTAGGCAGCGGAGCAGTTATAAAAGGTGCATGGTGGACTCTGCTTCCACCAGGAATTTGCATTGCATTATTGGCTTGCGGGTTCTCCTTTTTCAGCCATGGTTTAATGTTGCTTCTTACACCTAGATTAAGGGGACAATAAGCGTATATTTACCCCTTTTCAATGCGTAGGAAAACCTCATAAATTGACCATTATTTTTACGAGCATAAGCGGTAAAGCCAACAATATATCACTGAGATGCTAAACTAAAATTTTACAAAAAATTTTAAATAGAGTCCGCTACTATAGGAAATCTGGGAACGTTTATGAAAGGAAAAACCTTAATCAAATGTCTTTCAATGTTGCTTCTGGCACCCCTCTTAATAGCATCATTGGCGCGTCCAACGTCTGCACAGTATGAGAAAATACTGGTGACAGCAACAGGTGTACCTGGAGTGCTTAATCCATTCTACGGATTTCGCGATATCGAGATGCTGAGAAACTTTATGCCCGTGCTCTACGAACCACTTATTTTGTCGCTAATTAACGGTAGCCTTGTTCCTTGGCTGGCTAAAAGCTGGGAAATCCTTGACAACGGCACAAGATACGTTTTCCATATTGATGAAAGGGCAAAATGGAACGATGGTACGCCCTTCACTGCGCATGATGTGGAATTCACGTGGAGACTTCAATTGCGGATACAGAACTTGACAGAACCTACGCCAGAAACGAACCTTAGAAATGTTACAGCCGTTGACGACTACATCGTTGTGTTTAAAACGCAATGGCCTGAACCATTATGGCATTTGAATATTGGCGGATTCATTGCAGTGCCGGAACATATATGGTCTCAAATTGAGGACCCGTTGAGCGAAAACTTCCTATACGCTCCTGAAAAACACAT
>CAZZMT010000062.1:0-16826 GCA_964655395.1 uncultured Candidatus Bathyarchaeia archaeon
ACTCTAACCATAATCCATCAAGCATTACATATAAAAGTTTTATGAAAACAATCTCCAAAATTCCAAAAACCAGAAAAAGACACGCTTTTCAAGAATATTTTAAAGTCTTTAAACATGGGTTTAGGGCGGAGAAAACCGCAAAACCACATATAACAAGTTGCAAATAGATGGAAAAACCCCGAACCAAAGAAGCTTTAATCAAAATGGTCGGGCGGGCAGGATTTGAACCTGCGACACTCCGGTTTCCGCTTTGTACATGTGTGCTTGGTAGGCTGAAAGGGACACCCGCCACAAGGCGGATGCCTACAGCCGGAAGCTCTACCAAGCTGAGCTACCGCCCGCCCTCAACATGAAATCTAAAGTTGAGAAAAATGATTTAACTATTTCGTTTTAATTTCAACCCATTTAAAAGGTTCTCATACATCTAGGAAGTTTCTCTTTCCGCATTGCTTTCATTAGAGTTATACTGCAACAAGGAAGTCTAGCACCCCACGGAAACATGTGCACACATCGTATAGGTCTTTGTCAATAAATGTCAACTTTACAGGTTTTGACCCATTTCACGGAATGTCTGAAGGCACCTGACTTGTTTCGCCGTTCCATTATTAATGCAGATGGAGTAAATGGTTAAGCGGTGACCGTTAAGCGTGCAGTTAAAAATTGGAACAAAACATTCGTAACGTAAAAAATAAAAAAGAGACTATTCAAGTTTGGCTTTAAAACCTTTATGCAGACTTAACTGAACGATAATTCCAGCAAGCAACCATCCGATCGTCAACAAGTTCGAGCGGTGGTACTTCCACTCGGCATTTTTGAGTTGCATATGGGCAACGCGGGTGGAACCTGCAACCTTCTGAAGTTATAAGGGTGCCTTCTATCTCAGCAGCTTTAGGTGGGATAGACAGTTTTACTTCTGGATCTGGAACGGGGACAGCGGATATTAAAGTTTTTGTATATGGATGCATGGGGTTATTGATGAGACTTTCTGTGTCACCAGCTTCCATTATTCTTCCTTGATATAGGACAATCATTTTGTTACTGACATACCTGCCCAACGCTACGTCGTGAGTTATAAAGATGTAGGTCAAGTTAAGTTTGTCTTTAACTTCATTGATCAATTTGAGAATTTGAACTCTTACCGTAGCGTCTAGAAGAGAGACGGGTTCATCCATAACCATAAACTTTGGATTCAATATTAAAGCACGAGCGATGCAAACTCGTTGCCTTTGGCCACCGCTAAGTTCATGCGGATACTTATTCATGAAAAACTCAGGCGGGTTAAGGCCTACGGCCCGCAACATCTTAGCAATTATTTCCTCTCTTTCTTCAGGTTCATAGAGATTATGTATAATTAAAGGTTCTTCCATAGCTTTTCGCACTGTTTGTCTGGGGCTAAGTGCTCCATATGGATCTTGAAACACTATTTGCATTTTCCTACGAACATCTTTGAGTTCTTTTCCCTTCAATGATGTAATGTCTTTTCCTTCAAACAATATTTTACCTGATGTTGGCTCAATAAGCCGTAGTATCAATCTTCCAAGGGTAGTTTTTCCAGATCCGCTTTCGCCCACTAACGCGATGGTTTCTCCTTCTTCTACTTTAAAGCTTACATCATCAACGGCGGGGACATATCGTGGTTTTTCCTTAAAGTAGCCGACTACGCCTCTTCGAACCGGAAAGTATTTTTTTAGGTCAACAACTTCAAGTAGCGTTCCCATTTAAATTCACCTTTTCTTGGATTCTCCATACAAATGACAGGCGACATAATGACCGGAGGAAATCTCAATAATTTCAGGCTCCACCTCTTGACAGATTGCTAGGGCTTTAGGACACCTAGGATGAAATGCACAGCCTTTCGGTAAATTAGCTAGGTTAGGCGGCTCACCTGGAAGTATGCTTAAAGGCCTTTTTTTGCCTTTGAGGCTTGGAAATGCGGCTATAAGAGCACTGGTGTAGGGATGTGCTGGCTCGCTGAAGATGGTGGAAATATCTGCGTTTTCAACAATTTTTCCAGCATACATTACAGCCAAATAATCGCATATTTGTGCAAGAATTGATAGGTCGTGCGAAATCACCATTATAGCGAGATTACGCGCCTTCTGTAGGTCCTTCAACAACATTAGTATTTGCGCTTGCGTAACCACGTCTAAGGCAGTTGTAGGTTCATCAGCAATCAACAAATCAGGATCGCATGATAAGGCCATTGCTATGAATGCCCGCTGTCTCATCCCACCGCTAAGTTCATGCGGATAGTTGCGTAGATTAGAGCGTCTCAACCCAACAGATTCAAGCAGTTCAGCAGCTTTTTCTCGCGCTTGCTCTTTGGAAATATCACAATGCGTCAGTATCGCTTCTACAATCTGCTTTTCAATGTTATAGACTGGATTCAAAGAAGCCATAGCCGACTGGAAAACCATAGCGATTCTTTTCCAACGTATTTTACGCATTTCTTTTGGGGGTAAAGGCACAATGTCGGTTCCATCGAGTAAAATTTTTCCATCAACAATACGGCCGGGAGGTTTAATTAGTTTTAGAACTGAGAGAGCCATTGTGCTTTTTCCACAACCAGATTCGCCAGCTATCCCTAGGCATTGACCTTTATCCAAATTTAAATTAACGTTATCCACGGCTTTTATTGTGCCAAACTCTGTAAAATAATAGGTTTTTAAGTTTGAGACTTCTAGCAGCTTCGCCATAGGATTCACTCATCTATGTGTGGTTTTTAACGTAACTTACGCCTTATAATTTTTTTCGCTCCATAATAAAAATGTTGCCTTAGAATATAAGTTAATTAAAGAAGTGAATGATGTTGTTCACCATTTTAGAAGTGATCTAAGCCCCACATTTTAAAGTATTCTCTGTAAAATGGTGGTTGGGGAAAGTCAGGCCTCATTACGAAGGTAAAGCGTTTATATGTAATGTTTCTATCCTCAAAGCTTTTAAGACCCGCCATTAACTCTTCAAGTCTATTTCTCGGCACTGTAAGTATTATTTCATCCTCCCCGGCTATTGCTCTTTCAAACTCTCCGGGATCAGGCACTGTTATCCAGCATTCTCCGGTCAAGAAGGATGGAATAACTGATTGAACGCATGACCCAATCGGATCAAACTTTGACGTAACTTGATAGCCTCCTTTATATCTGAGGGCAAGTAGGAGATACCTCAGTTGTGCCGTGTTACAGTAAATGAGTACAACGTCCGGTTCAAAGTTGACTTTGCTAAGAGGCGCGATTGATAAGCCAACATATTTACCGTAGGGCAAACGAAAACCTTCCATGACCCGTTTTATAGCGGCCTCTTGACTTGCAATAAAGAACGGGTAGGAAGTGAAACCCTTCAAGTAGGACTCAGGTGTTTCCACAAGACCATAGGATATTAAGGGCTCAAAACACCAATGGTCCTCTTTAAACATCGTTATATTTAACCCTTGACGACGCGCCAACGAAAAAGCTTGACAGAGAGCCCAATGTTCTCCATTATCTCTTTTCGGCCTTATTGAACCGCTGGGGACTTCACTTTCAGACTTTAAAAGTTTTACAGCTATGGGGTACGTTTTCAAAAAAGCAAGTTTCTCAATGGATTCTCCATACTTCCACAAAGTCTCTAAATTTTCAGCACACATTTAATTACACCTAAAATGTTATAAAGGAGGGAACTATTTTTTAAGTTTCCTACCTTGTCGCTGTTCTTTTCAATGCCCTATTTTTCTTAAAAACAGTATACTTAAAAAGAACAAACAATCGTTGACAGGTTATTTGTATTTTATAAAAAAAGAAAAGAATAGGGATTGTGGGGTTGTTAGGTTTTGGTTTTTCTTTTGTGGAGTAGGTAGGCGGCTATGGCGATTATTATGATTATTATGATTGCGATGGCTAGTGTTTGTTCTGTTGGCATTCCGGCGGCCGGGACTGGAGTGGGGGTTGGAGTAGGCGTAGGTGTTGGAGTAGGAGTAGGTGTGGGTGTGGGCGTTGGTGTAGGCGTTGGAGTAGGAGTAGGCGTAGGAGTAGGAGGCACCCAACCAACAGGCGTGAGTTCATGGGCTACTAGTGGCCTCATTGGTTGTGGATAGCCAAATGCTCCCCATTTTGTTGCGTGTTCAGGGTTCCAGTTGGTGAGTATGTCTGTTCTATAGGCCCATATCCATAGCTGGTAGAAGACTAGGGTGATTGTCGGAATATAATCTTTGTATATTCGGATCATTTCTTTTACGTCTTCGACTAATTCGTTGTAGTTTATTCTTCGTAGAGCGCTTCTAGAGAGGTTGCTGATCTGCTCGCAGATTTCAGGCTCTGTTTCATCGAAGCCTGTTGCCCTTACTTGCGGCAAGCCTATGTAGGGTAACAGATAAGAGAAGACTTGCATGTACCATGGTTCTGGATATTCGCCGTATGTTCCATGGGCGAAGCCCCATGTTTTCTTTTCAGCTAGGAATGCGTTCATAAAGTAGTCCATAATTGCTAGTGGCTGAACAGTGATTTCAAATCCTATTTCTTTGAGGTTTTGGGCGAGGTATTCTGCTACTCTAAGCCTTATGGCTGTAAGGGGAGCCATCTGCACAATCATGGTGAAGCTTAGTCTTGTTCCGTTTGGTGTTACGCGTATGCCGTCTGGGCCTTTTGTGAATCCTAAACTGTCGAGGATTGCGTTGGCTTCGGCGATGCGTTCTTCATGGGTTTTGCCCCAGCCAAGCCAAGCAGCCTCCTCAACAAAAAACTCTGGGTATGTCGCCATGTCAAAATTAGTTCTGTTGGCTGGATAACCGTATCCCATGAAGTAATTTTGGGCTATTTCGACTTTATCTATTGCTAAATCAATAGCATGCCTAACTTCTTTAAGGTTAAGGGGATAGAGCCTATGATTTATGAATAGAAATTCTTGGGCTCTTTGAACTGGATTTACCCAAACGTTTATGTTGGGTTTTCCGACTACAGCTGCTACTTGGTGGAAATTTATCTCGATTATATCGACGTCTCCTTTTTGAAGTAAGAGCGGCCAGTTTCCCATGTCGGGATTATATATTATCACAACGCCGTCTATTTTTGGCATGTGTTCTGTTTTCCAGTAGTCTGCTCTTTTCTTGAAGAGCCACCATTGGCCTGTTTCAAATGAGTCGTATTTGAATGCGCTTGTGGTGATGTGTTTGCTTGGGTCACCTATAAAGTCGTAGCTTAATGGATCATCAAGCGTCTCCCATATATGTGCTGGTAAAATAGCGCGAGTGCCAAAATCTGCAGCCCATCTAAACCATGTCCTATTTGTAATGAACTCTACGGTATGAGTGTCAACAACTTTTACATCTTCAAGAACCCCTTCCAATAGTGATGGACGGGCGTATGTCCATGTTAGGTTCCATGTGACTTCTACGTCGTGTGCTGTGACTGGGGTGCCGTCGCTCCACTTTGCCCTCTCATCCAAGTGGAAAACGTATCTTGTGCCGTTGTCAAGGATTTCCCAGCTTTTAGCCAACCAAGGCACCAAACTACCATTGAACAACTCCAAGACTAAAGGTTCATACAATAAGCCTGAAAACCATACGCTTTGGCATATATCGCGGGCGGCTAGCAGGGGGTTAAAAGTGCTTGGCGGACAATCTGTGAGAGTGCGCAGCATAATTTCATCAGCACGCACGCAGGGCACTATTGACGCGACGAATAATGTGGGCACTATGAAAAACACCAGAGAGTATCTTAGAGATTTTTCAATTTTCATTTTGTATTCCTCAGAACGCTGTTTTCAGCCCCTATTTTTATTTAAGTCTTGTGTTAACTCTGCTCTCTGTTTTGAATATCGTGATTAGAGACAAAACCTTTGCTTGGCTGTTAGAGGCTTTAACATTTTTCTCTAAAAGCTTTTGAAATATTCTTCTAGCATTTGTTGCAACAGCGACCGTAACACGGATAAAGGCTTGTATATTTTCTGTTTTATCTGTTTTATTTAATAAATTAATATTCTATTTGTGAATGTTGGATTCAACAAATTTGAGGTTAAGCTTTTAGGGCTTCATGGGCTTTTTTCAGCCATTCGATTATTGGAATTTGCCTTGGACATTTACTTTCGCATTGACCGCATTGTGTACAGTTTTCGATGTTAGGTCGTATAGCCTTATACATGGCGCGGGCAACTTCGAAGTCGTTGTACGTTACTGCGTCATTGTAGATTTCAAGTATGTGTGGCACGTCTATTCCTACGGGACAGGGCATGCAACAGTAACATGTAGCGCAATTGACAGGTTTTAATTGGAGATATAACTCTCTGATTTTGTCTATTGCTACGAGTTCCATTACGGTTAGATTGTCCGGTTCCGCCTTCTCAACTAAAGCAACATTATCCAAAACTTGCCTCATTATAGGTGCGTCAACGACGACTGTGGAAACTTCTGGATGGTTCCACACCCAACGTAGACACCATTCTAGAGGTGAACCGTTCAGGTTTTTCCAAGCTTCTATAATTTTTTCTGGGATGTTCTTAAGCAATCTGCCATCTTTGAAGGGTTTTGTCGCCACTACGGCTAAACCGTTTCTAGCTGCATACTTTATTCCAGTTATTCCAGGATGATGATTAACATCCATAAAGCTATATCTAACCTGGCAAAAAGCCCAATCCTTATAGTTTTCGACTATGGTTTTTAGATATTGCGGGTCGTCGTGGAAGGAGAATCCAAGCTTCCCAATTTTTCCATCACCAATTGCTTTTTCAGCCCAACCTGAAATATTCAATTCATCCAGTTTATTCAAGTTCGCCCTATTAAGTTCTCCAACAACACAGAAATCGACATTTTCCACCCGCATAACTTTGAGAATATCGTCTAAAAAGTGATCTAGCTCTGAAGGCGAATTTACCTCTTGAAGCGGTAGATCAATGGAAATTTTAACTTTGTCTCTGTATTCTTCTTTCAGAAATTCTCCAACTTTTTCAGCTTCATGCTTGTACTTATCCATGTCACCAGGATAACTAAGCTCTAAGAAGTTTACACCATTGTCCGTTGCGCAGCGGAGAATTTCAATCGCCGCCCCTTTTTCTGGGAGACAATATGCTCCAAAAGATAAAACTGAGATGTCAAAATTCATTGTGCCAAACTTACGATACTTCACACTACCAGCCCCAGTTAAATTGAAGAAAAATTAAGGAATAATGGAAGGATTTTAAGATTTTTCTCAAAATGGTAGTTTTGGCAGCCAATGGGTTTCGTGTTCTTTACCGAGGCATAAAACGATAAAACCGTAAGGCCGGTCAACCCACCAAGTTATTTCTGGACAGTGAACGACACCGCGGGGAGCTATAACTGCGGCTGGCTCGCTGATCATATGTCTTTCAGCTTCTTCGCCTAAGTCGAACTCCACCATTGCACCTAGATAGTAGAGGTTGTCAGGAATTAGCCCGACGAAAATCAACGCTTCGTCAACAGGATGTACATGGGCGCCGCCTCCGGGCATCTTATGCCAAATGCCACATTGGCTGTAGAAGCCCCATGAAATGTTAAGGTCGATGTTTTCTAGGTCTTGACCGTATATCCATACTAGCTGATCAGCGTTTCCAGGTCCAACATATTTTGTTGGATACATAACTCCTCTCTCATCGATGAATCCGGGCATCACTCTATAGGATGAAAGCACTCCCGTTGAAGATTTGAACGGCTTTATTAAGTGTGCGTATTTTCCTTCGTTTGATCTTTCCTTTTTGGGCACCGTTGTCGCTTTATATTCTGGACCTAGTCCAACCAAGTAGTGGACTATCGGCATTTCGAGATTTCGAACTTTTATTGGGCCATGCGGTGTTCCTTTAGGAATCACTACAACAGTGGGCTGGTTAAACACGTATTCTTCAGGTTTCTCGCCTATCTCGATTGAAACTTCTGCACCGAGCCTTGTAACATCCTTGGTGTCGATGCCTGCAAATACCAGCGCTTCATCGTAGGGGTGAACCACCGCTTCATCAGTCTTCATCGGGTGGCAGATGGTTCCTGCCTCTTTCAAGAACCCATAAGAAAAGACGCAGTTCAAACCCTCGAGGTCTTTGGAATCCATCCAAACACGCATGTTGGGATACAACCCCTCAGGACCCATCCGAACCAATAGTGGTTTTACCAAATGTCCATACTTCTTACTCAAACCAGTCACCACGCAAACAATAAAACATCAACCCCACATTTAAAACTTACCACCAAAAATAATTTGAGAGATTGTTAAAGGTAGGTTATCTTAAAAGGCAATCAATTCCCTTTTAGTTACGGCTAAAAAGGCTTCTCAAAATGCTTTTTGTTTTTATAATAACAAGCAAGGAATAGAAAAGGTTTTATGTGCTTTGCCATGTTGCATTTATTACGGCTTTATCCCATTTTCCATATTTTGCCCAGTACAGGAGGGCTATTCCGCCTACAAAGTTGCTTAATGGAAATGTTATCCACATGCCTATGGACCCCATACCCGCCATGAACGCCAAAAAATATCCCAACATTATTCGTGTGGTCCACGTTCTTATGATTTCGATTGCTGTGGGGGTTGCCGTGTGACCTGACCCCCTCCCTACGGATGAAACATTTATGCATATCCCAAAGAAAGGAAGCGACGGCAATGCCAAATTCAAGAATTGTTCCGTTTCGCCGATTATGTTCGGGTCGCTTACAAAAATGCTTGTTATAAATTGTTTGAGCGGATAAACAATGATTGCTCCAACAGCGACTATGATGAAAACAATCATTGTGGTTTTATAGGCGACTTCCCTAGCTCTTTTAGGATTAGATGCTCCTAAGCTTTGCCCAACCATTATGGATGTGGCTTGACAAAGTCCAAAAAGCATTCCGTCAACAATTTGGATTACAACGAAGCCTATTGAAAACGCTGTTGCAACTATTATGCCTAGCAAGTTGACAAGTTTCTGCTGTAAAATGAAAGCGGCTCCGTTCAAGGCTCCAAAAGATAGAACTGGTAAACCTATTCTCAAAACAAGTCTAAACCAATTGAAACTTAAATCTCGCGTAAGCTTAAGCTCAAACATTGGATAATCCTTTTTGAGTATGTATGACAGGCCGATGATCGATAAAACCTTTCCCATAACGTCAGTGATGGCTGCGCCGGCTACACCTAAACGTGGAAAAGGACCAATACCCAAAACTAAGAATGGATCCAACGCGACATTAATTAGAACACTTATTATGTTAATTATTGCTGGGCGTCTAGTGTCTCCAACGCTCTGGAGCAATGTAACCAACGTAAATCCAATCGACATAAAGAGCACATCAAAGGCTGTAACAGCTGAAAAAACCATAACGTCATTGAATATTTCAGGCGGGGTTGAAATCACCCATGAAAAGATTTGCTTTCTAAGCGTTAAAAGTATCATGTTCAATGTGAGGCCGGCGATGCATGCCGTTGTGAAAAATCTTGAAGCTTCCGCGCTTGCGTTTTTGTAGGCTTTTGCTCCAATATATTGTGAAACTACGCTTAGACATGCTGCGTTCGTAGCCATTACAATGGCTTGGAAAATCATTATGACTGGAAAAACTTGTCGGGGAACTGATATACACAATTCATTGTAGCGGCTTAACCAGTAAGTGTCTGCAACATTATAAGCTATTAGTACAAGCTGATTTAACAGCGGTGGGATCCCAAGCCAGAAAAACGTTCTGATAACCGGACCATTAATTATTTTTTCCCTATATTTGCCTATTTCTTTTAATTCCAGCAGCGGACCAGCCTCGTCAGCCAATTCACTTCCCACGAGTATTCCACCTTAACTTTTCACGAGTTAGTGAAGTCGTTAAAATGATTCTTGCCTTTATATAATACTTATTGAGAGCGCACTTTAGTTTAGACATGTACGAGCCAACAACAGTGGTTTGAATTTAAATTTTATATATCGCTTAATGTCCTTTATGAATGTAAAACAAGTTTAAAACTGGTGAAAAAATTGAAAACAACTTGTGAAAGTGTTTTACTATCGGAGGAAAATGAGCTATGCCGCAAAAATATTCAAAAAATATAGTGATCGATACTAAGCCTTTACCCAAAGAGGTTATAGAAAGCTTTAAAAAACTGGGGCCCATCCGCACTACGGTAAAAATAGACCGATTACTATACATTGACGATGAGGTTGTTCCCAACGCTTTTTACATGGAAACCGTTCTTTGCCATGAAGGGACGTCAGAAGACTCCATTGAAGTACCTCACGTTCACGACGTGGATGAAATATTAGCCTTTATTGGAACAGATTCGAGAAACCCACGCAATTTGGGCGGCGAAGTGGAATTATGGCTTGACGACGAGCTACACGTACTTAAGGATAGTTGTTTAGTCTTCGTCCCCGCTGGACTAAAACATTGCCCAGTAAAACTTAAACGTGTTGACAAACCGATGTGGTTCATGACGCTTGCACCAATGAGCAAATATACCAGAAAAGAAGAAAGCTTGAATCCGTCGGCTAAACCGAAAGGCGAATTGAAATACTCCAAATACATAATTACTGAAATGAAAAAGGAGTTTCCTCCACCCCCGCCTAATCTACCCTTCAGTGTTCCAAAAATGACACGTATCCTCTACTTGGACAGCGAGATTCTTGAAGGCGCCTTTTACATGGAATGTGTATGGTTTGAAGAAGGAACAGGTTTGGGCGGTCCACCCCCTCACACACACGACTTTGATGAGATTCTAGGGTTTATAGGCAGCGACCCGAAAAATCCACGCGACTTAAACGGCGAGGTGGAGCTCTGGATCGACGATGAACCATACATCCTTAGGAACAGCTGCTTTGTCTTTATTCCAAAAGGGGTTAAACATTGCCCGTTAACCTTTAAAAGAATAGATAAGCCAATATTTCACTTCTCAACAGGTCCTTCAACGAAATACGAACGAATACAGAAAGAATAAACTCTCCTCACTTTGTCACAAACCCCCTTTTTGTCAAGAACCTTCCTCCAAAGTCATTTCCATCCTGTCATCCGCTATCTAGAGTCTACCTTACACCCTTAAAGGATTGAGAAACGTTATTTCTGGCGAAGAAGGCTTAAATTTTTAAGCATGTATCGTGTAATGTAACCGCAATGGAGGTTTCCATTTGGAGAGAAAATATTCAAACCTTGTTAAAAGACTGGAGATTCAAGATGGCCCAGGCGGGGCTCTTCCAAAGCAGCTAATTTGGCTGGAAAGTAAAACATTGGAGGGATTGCCAGTAGCTTTTGGAGGAGGCGACCATGCGCAGGTTGGTCAATGGCATGACTGGGCTGGTGCGCATACACATCCATACGACGAAGTTCTGTTCTTTGTAGGCTTAGATCCTAAAGACATTACCTATCTAGGTGCAGAAATCGCCATAGAAGTGGGTCCAGAACAAGAGGAACATATCATAAAGGAGTCCTGTGTCATGATAATCCCCAAAAATCTGCCTCATGGACCAGTTTCCACCTTAAGCGTGGAAAAACCCTTCAGAAGCTGCCATATCCTTTTAGGACCGGAATATAAAGTTACTTGGTTCCCAAAAGACAAAAAACCGCCTAAAACCACTGGAAATAAATACGGTCATCTAATTAAAACCTTCAGAGGAAGAGTTATCAGTCCAGCAAAGATGGGCGTTGGATCAGGGAACGCGGATCAAGCAGTATGGTTCTTTGGCAAAGACCTTGAAGGAGCAGAAGTTAATTTTACATGGGGCTTTTACAGTGGGTGCGGTATTTGGCATCGTGAGAACGGTAAGTCCCTTGCACATTTTCATCCGCATGACGAGATGCTTATCTTTCTAGGAACAGAGCCAAACAACCTTAACTATCTTGGTGCGGAAATAGAATTCGACATGGGCCAAGAACATGAACGTTACATCTTCAACGAACCTACCGTAGTCATATGTCCCAAAAACCTAGTTCATACACCTGTTGTAACAAGATGGGTTGACAAACCTTTCAGCTGCTTTGTCATATCCTTAAGCTCTGAGTATAAAGCCACATGGGTTGAGTAACGAACCTTTTTTCTCTCTATTTATTTTTATATCCGTGTTCATCACAGGTCAAGTTTAAAGTTAAAAGGGAAAAGAAAATAAATAAAAGAAAAGGGAAAAATTGTATTTTACTGTTTAATGCCGACGAATTCTTTGCATATCTTTACTCCTATGGTAGCAGAGTCTGTCCAAGCGTCTGCTCCCGTGTAGTTTTTAGCGTTTTCATCTACTCTGCCGCCGCCTATGATGACTTTAACTTTGTCTCTGAGTCCTGCTTCTTTCAAAGCATCAATAGTTCTTTTCATGGCGTCAATGGCTAATGTTAAAAGTCCACTTAAACCAAGAATTTGTGGTTTGTGCTCTTTGACAGCTTCAACGAATTTATGTGGCGGTACGTCGACTCCAAGGTCTATAACCTTGAAGCCTGAAGCTTCAGCGAAAGCTTTAAAAATGTTCTTTCCAATGTCGTGGACGTCGCCTTCAACGGTTCCAAGCACAATGACGCCTATTACGTTTGGTCTTTCTTTTTCAAGCTTTGGGAGAAGCAGTTCCATGATTCTATTGAAAATATGGCCTGCGTAGACCAGCTCTGAAAGGAAGTATTCTCCCCGTTCGTATCTTGAACCGATTTCATCGGTGGCTTTTCGGCAAGCATTGAAAATCTCATCAATGGAGAACTTGTCCAACGCTTCTTTCACTAAACTTATGGTTTTTTCCTCTTCAAGGTTCGCGAAGGATTCGGCGATTTCATCTAATAATGGCATTTTTCCTCACCATCTTAACTTTAACGTTTTGATACACCATATTTTTCAACGGTCCTTATAACTGCTTTCACATTTTCCGGAGGGGTCTCCGCTGGGACGGGGGTGGACGTAGCAAGGATGAATCCTCCACCCGGCATCATTTCCTTTAATAAATCTTTAACATATTTTTCAATTTCGCTTGGCGTCCCATTTAGTAATAGCGTGGATGGCAACCCTCCCATGACACAAGTGTGTCCTTCCAAAATTTTCTTCGCTTTTTTCACATCAGTCTTTTCAAATAAGGCGATTCCCCACTTCTTTGGCAGTTCTAGAATGTTTTCTATGTATGCGTCGTGGCGACCTTCAAAGGCAACTTGGCATTTTACGCCTTGCTTATAAAATTCATTTATGATTCTTTTCAAGTGGGGCCAGTAGAATTCATGGTAGAGTTTGGGTGAAAGGTACTCGTTCAAGTGAAGCGGTATAAGGGTGAATCCTTGGGATTTGGGGGCTAGAACTCTTTGAGGCAATGTTATCTCCATTAACGCGTTGCAGGCTTCCTTAACTTTTTCTGGAACTTTTCTTAGATCAATCAAGATTCCTGGAATAGTCCTTAAATGGTCGCCTATAAAGTCTAATGGAACCGAAGCTATTGACCCAAGCAGTGATGGGTAACCTATCTCAGCGAGGCGTTTAACTAGAGAGTCCACAAAGGTGAAATATTTGATTCCTTCCAAGGTGACCCTTGCAATGGTGGCTATGGCTTCGGCTGATCCCGGTTTTTCTAGGCTTTTGTGGGCTCTTGGCACAGCTACTTCGGCTATAAACTTTATGGGGTCTTTTATGAAGGCGTCATATTCTTCTGGTTTCAGAAATTCCCCGCCTATATATTGGAAAGACCCTGTGTTCGGCGGCAACTCTCTACCAGGCCATTTAGTGTATTTGTCGCGCAAAATATCATGTATTGGACCTGTTAGGACGCTTAGGAGCCCTGACACGTCAGGATGATCTCTAAGGGCGGTGCCCAACAAAGAGCCCGTTCCAATTAACGGAATAGGCGGCATATCCGTGGGAAAGTCTATAGCCGTTTTAATGATGGCTTCTAGAGCTTTGTTGTAATCAAAGAAGAACTCATACGTTGTTATGCCATACCATTTGGCTCTAAACCCATAGTCAAAATTGAGTTCTATTGGCACTTTGTCCGGCTCTTCAAGGTTAACTGCTGCTTCAATGCGTCGCCATCTTTGCTTGGTAAGTTCTTCTGCAGGTATATCTGACATTGCATTCATTCTCGTATTGAGTTCTATTTCCATGAATTTTTGCTTTGTTTATAAGCTTTTCTAAGTCTTACCTTCATAAACTTGACTAAAAAGCCCTGTTTCCTAAAAAGTCTAGTTGGTAAGCACTTGTGGTATCGACAAAATTTATAAAATGTAAGAAGCAACAATTAGACCGGGTGTTAATGAAAATGGAGAAGTCTCCTGAAGAATTGGCAAGAGAGCGGCGGGAACGTATTGAGGCTGCAATTAATCTTAAAGAGCCGGACAGAGTGCCTCTTCAGCTTCACTTTGATTATGGATTCATTGCAAGGTGGTCTGGCATAACAACCTTTGAACTATTGTTTGACTATGAAAAAGCGGGGAGAGCCATAGTAAAGATAGTAAAAGACTTTCCAACAGATATGCCTCCTTTAGCGATGCTTGGAACAGCAACCCTCCTAGGTTTTGCTCTTAGAGATTATCCTGATGTGGCTGCGTTTGTTGCGCCGTTAACAGGTCCAATGCACGATATTATCCGCGATAAGTACACTCGCTGGCCTGGAAGGGAGTTGTCACCTAACGCGGGATCCTTCCAGTTTATAGGCGGAGAGTTCTTGAAGGCTGAAGAGTATGACGCGTTTATAGATGATCCTGTTAAGTTCATGGCCGAAGTAGCTGTGCCAAGGGCGCATGCTAGCCTTGAGAAACCAGGATCGCCTGAGGCGATGGCAACTCTCATTAGAGCATGTTTAGAGGGTTCAAAGTACTTTAGATTTTCAGGCATGCTTGCTCAAGAGATAGCTAAGCTCGGTTATGAATTTGGAGGACCATCAGCGCTTACATCTGTTCCCTTAGACTTTTTAGGCGACTTTTTAAGAACTATTCCTGGCATTTTGCTTGATTTGCGCAAAATACCCGATAAGGTTAAACAAGCATGTGATGTATTAATGGAAACACAGCATAAGAGACTTTTAACTTCTGGCATGACGGTAAGAAGTGTGGGTATCCCACTCCACTTAAATGAGTACCTTTCACCGAAATTTTACTATGAATTTTATTGGCCTTATCTTAAGAAAATTATTGTGGACATGTACAACAAGGGTGTTAGGTGTAACGTTGCCTTTGAAGGTCGCCACGACGCATACCTAGAAAGCATCCTCGAGTTGCCCAAGGCTTGGGGTGTTGCAATGTTTGAGAAAACAGACGTGCGAAAGGCGAAGCAAATTCTTAAGGGGCACACCTGTATTAGTGGAGGTATCCCGCCGACACTGTTGTTAAACTCCACTCCTGAGAAAATTGAAGAATACATTAAGGAGCTACTTGAGGAATTGATGCCGGAGGGGGGCTTCATACTTGGATCATCCACAGCTATACCAGCGGAGACACCGGTTGAAAACGTGAGAGCGGTTATAAGAGCAGTAGAAAAGTATGGTGTATTACGTCGATAACTCGTATGGACCCTTTTTCTGAAGGTTGATAAGCAGATATTGTAATGGAAAATCTCTCAACACGATTCATTTTTAATTTACGTTTGTTTAATTCACAAGTACAACAAACCCTCACATGCTAAGGGTTGCCAGCTTAAGCTTGTTATGAGCATACACTTTCAAACATTATTCACTTTTGCAGCGAATAAACGACTGGTTAAAGAGAAAGATGGGCAAAAATTTTCTTTTCAATATGCCTTTTAGAGGCATTTTAGACCCTTCTTAAGTTCAAGCGCTTAGCCGACGCCCAAAACCTACATTTAAAATTACCAGAGCTCACAAGTTTGATTAGACTTCTAAAGACAGATAAAAAATGAAGGGGGATTCCGGTTTATGTTTTAGGCTTTTTCCTCGCTTTTATGGCTATATACGCTATTATCGCAATTATAATTATTGCCACCACTACTATTAGGATTATTTGTTCTGTTGGCATTCCAGCGGCTGGGGCTGGAGTAGGCGTTGGAGTAGGCGTAGGTGTTGGAGTGGGAGATGGACTTGGGCTTGGTGAAACACCAGGGCTTGGAGACGGGCTAGGACTTGGCGAAGGACTTGGACTTGGCGACACACCAGGGCTTGGAGACGGGCTAGGAGAGGGGCTTGGAGTTGGGGTAGGCGTCCAACCAATAGGTGTGAGTTTGTTTACGGTTAATGGTCTTATGGCTAATGGGTATCCGAATGCGCCTGTTTTTGTGCAGCCTTCCCAATCCCAGTTGGTTAGTTTGTCTGTTCTGTAAGCGTATATTGACATTTGATAGAAGCCTATGCATATCGTTGGTAGTTCTTCTGCGAATATTTTGTTTAGTTCTCTGAGATTTGCGCAGAGCTCTTCGTATGTTTGGCTTCTTACACATGCCCTTGCATACTCATCAGCTGTTGAGTTGCTCCACCCGGTCGCCAATATTAAGGATAAGCCGATGGGTTGAGGTGTCTGTATGGCATTATAGACTTGACAGTACCATGGTTCTGGGTATTCGCCGTAGGTTCCTTGGGCAAATCCGAAAGTTTTCTCTGAAGCTAGGAAAACCATGAAGAAGAACTCGAACATTGATGGGGCTTGAACCGTTACTTCTATGCCTATTTCCCTTAGGTTAGCGGTTATTTCGTCAGCGGCGTTGATTCTATATGTAAACATGGCTTGAAGCAGGTATGTGAAGCTTAGGCGTGTTCCGTTAGGTGTTACCCGTATGCCGTCAGGTCCTCGTGTAAAACCAAGCTCGTCTAATATTCGGTTAGCCTCGGCCACGTTTTCCTCGTGGGATCTGCCAAGTCCAGGCCAAGCGGCCTCAGGCACATAGGCTTCCGGCATCAATCCAAAGTTTACAAGGCTTCTGTTGCCCGGAATCCCGTAACCCCAGAAGTAGTCTTGCGCTATTTTTACTTTGTCTATGGCTAGGTCTATTGCTTTTCTAACTTCT
>CAZZMT010000063.1:0-2466 GCA_964655395.1 uncultured Candidatus Bathyarchaeia archaeon
AGCCTTGTAAAGATCGGTGGCCCAGCGGATTAGCATGTCACCAACAACGCTTTTGTTGGCAACACCTTTCTCGTACATGTTCTTTGTGTAGTTAGCCAACGTAAAAACCAGCACCTCTTTTGTGCCAGCCATCACGTTGTCAACCGAGCCCATGTACTCTTCCCAGCTTTCATACCGATAATAGGAGACAGTGCTGTACATCACGACGGCTATGGAAACGATCATTATAACAACCATTAATGCTGCAATGATTACAAATTGCCCACGTTTTCCACGAGCAAATTTATTTCTTCTACAAGTTTTCGCGGACACCAATATTTTACCTCCTTGAGAGCTGTAGGACCAGTATTCTTGGGTCGTAATGGTCTCCAGAACTTGCCAGAATGTATGTTACTGTAGAGATTTGGCTTGGGTTTTTGAAGGCTTCTGGATTGCCGTAAACTATGTGTTGTCCCTCCATGTAGAGTTGTCCAGACTCGTCAAGCCTGTAAATTGTGAGGTTGAAGTAGACGTCTGGCGGAAGGGTGACCATTAATGCAGACTTTAGAAGGCTTTGTCCCCGAGCAACATCTGAATCGTAAACGTATCGGGTTAAAATTCCACGCGTCTCTAAGTTATGTAGCACATTGTATCCAAGTTTTTCCAGCTCCATTGCCTCGTAACGGGGGCTGTAAGGTGGGATAAGCACGTTGTTTACGAAGGTTAAAGAGACCATGATAATTAAAGACGCTAGGATTGTCTCGATGACACGCATTTGGCCTTTCTTACGCTTCCACATTTAGATTCACTCTTTCCAAACCCAAAGCTCAGCCGTGTAAATCATACCCTCAACAACCACATTCCTCTGAAGTTTTACAGCACCACCACCCACTGGAACCTTACCACCATACTCAAACACGTTATAGTTTAACAAGTTCCTAAAGGGACCAGCCACAACAATTTCCCTTCGCCCTTTCTCAACAGCCGAGAAATCAAAGATCAATATAGCTGGGTTAAGCTCCTGCAAGTTAGGAAAAGTTTTATTCCAGAGGGCGTGCCGTCCCGAACCCGTGTTAAATTGGTCTTTGTTTGTGCCGTTGTACAATGACAATATACTTCCATCTGTTGTATAAACGTAGATGCTCTCTATTTTCACATCTTCGTTTGACGGGTTTTTAGCTTTGGTTAAAACCACGGTGTTTCCAACAATATTTATGTCCGCAACATAAACGGAGGCATCCTTCCCCATGGTCACCAAGATCGCTGCGACATCAGCCACAGAAATCCTCAAAACCACCATAACATAATCTGGGGGGGCCAGCTGTAATCTTATGAACTGTGAACAAAATCCAGAAGCATTTGTCACTGTTGGGCTAATGGGTCCGAGTCTGAAATCTTTATCTTTGGAGTAGAATATGAAGCCTTCCACTTGAGCGTTGGGTATGGGGCTTCCATCCAAATATGTAACCCTCAAAGCATACATTAAGGTTGTTGAATTCACAAACTTCAATGGTGTCCTAGATTCTGTAATCTTGGTGCCATCAATGTTCGTCACATTGAAAGGCGGAATTAGCTGAAAGCTAAACCCATACCCTTGCAAGTTCAAAATTTCCTTCAAATAGTCGTAGGGCAAGTATCCCAGCGGGTTTTGAGTGTTTAACCGTTGAACCTTGTCGGGGTCAAGCACGTAAAAGGTTTGAGAGCGAGAACACGCCAGTCCAAACCTTTTTACAACGTCTGGATTGAAATAGAAAGTTTCATTGCATATTGAACCCCAATCAGCCGGGTTTCCCGTGTCCAGAAGCATTGCATTGAATAGGTTTAGGGCGATATTCCTTAACTGTTGTTGCTCGACAGCTTGTATGTTTCCCATACTTATCTGTGGCATGATGACTACTGCGCTGATGAACAGGACGGATATGACGACCATGGCGAGAATGTGGTCGAAGACGGGGTTCATGTTTTCACCCTCTGTTAAATTACTTAGAGAAGTGTGTATTAAGTCTTACTATATACTATTAAGCGTAAAACAAACAAACACATCCCCACCCGAACGCCTACAACACGCAAAAACCACTCCACTATAACTGCTGTCAACAACTCGCAAACCATCAACCTTCAAGCCGCCAATAAGCCAAGCCTCCCCGTTGATGTAGCTTTTACCGCTAATATAGGCACGCACACCTAAAGCCGACCCGTCCGTAGCGTTAACTAAAATCTCAATAACATAATAGGAATCTTTGATGGTTCGCGGAATCTTCAACTCTTTTTTCATAGTAGTGTAGGAAGAGTTTCTTGAAAGAATGTACAAGTTTTCGAAAGTGTTTGCAACATAGTCAGCAACTTCTTTCAACTCTTTAGCCATCATGGAAGTTTGAATTCTGTCAACAACGGGGAAATAGGCTAAGGGGAAAACAAAAATCAACAACAGCAACGCCACAGTGCAAATGAGGTGGCTTATGGTTGGAGAAGGCAGCGCTATCTACC
>CAZZMT010000064.1:0-4924 GCA_964655395.1 uncultured Candidatus Bathyarchaeia archaeon
CAAATAGAAGCCACATCAGGCCTAAAAATACGCCACGGAGCCCTATACCCACTACTACGAAAACTCGAAGAAAAAGGCCTAATCACAAGCCAAAAACAACAACAAGGAAAACGCACAAGAAAAATATACACAACAACAGAAAAAGGAAAGGAATACATAAAAACATATATGAGCATACTAAACGAACAATTAGTAAGCGATAATTAATGAGCGCAGAAATTGTTAAAAAAATACTTGAAGAAGAAGGAAAGAAGGCGTATGAAGTTGCAAGGAATGTGATTTTAAGCGAAAAACTAGATTATGTACCCTTACGTCAAGCCTTGGAATATTTTATATGCGAATTATGGCCCAATTTTCAACATCCTGCTTTACTTTCTCTAGCATGTAAGTCGGTTCACGGGGATCCAAATTCTACAACGCTAATGGGTGCATCATTAATACTTCTTACAGGAGCCGCTGACGTTCATGACGACGTTGTAGATCAATCAAAAGTTAAGAACGGAAAACTAACAGTATTTGGAAAATTTGGAAGGGATTTAGCTCTCCTGGTTGGAGACGCCTTAATTATGATGGGATATGTACTTTTAAGTGAAGCATGTGAAGGTTTTCCCAAAGAAAAAAGAAGAAAAATAATAAGCCTTGTAAAAAAGCTTTTTTCGAAATGGGCAACGCGGTAGCTGAAGAAATAAGTCTTAGAGGTAAATTTAACATAGAACCTGGAAGATACCTTGCTATTATAGAAAGAAAGGCAGCGATTGCTGAAATGACCGCACGTATTGGTGGAATCATTGGAAATGGTTCCGCAAAGGAGATTGAAGCTTTAGGAGAATATGGTAGAGTTTTAGGAACATTAGGAAATATACGACATGAATTTGTTGATGTTTTTGAACGTGAAGAGCTTGAAAACAGAGTAAAAAATGAGTGTCTTCCTCTCCCAATTTTATATGCGTTTCAAAATAAAGCCGTTAAAAGAAAAATTATACCTATACTCAAGGAAGGGACGTTGACTCGTGAGAACACGTTTGAAATTGCACAGACTGTTATGACAACAAAACAAGTTCAAGAATTGAAAGTTCTAATGACTCAATTAGCAAATAGAGCGATGAATGCTTTAGATTTTATAGAAAATCCCGAAATTGTTAATAAATTAGTACCCTAGTCTACGCAGCTATAGAAGGTTTATAGAGAAGATCACCACCACCAACTAAAATTCCTTACAGGTGGTTTTCCTTTCGCTTTCAACCTAAATCCCCCTTTACTTCTGTATTATTGTTGAACACAACAGCTTAAAAGCTTGCCCTTAGACAGTTTCATATTTCAAATACTGAACATTTATGTTGCGGCCAAAATTAAGAAACTCATTGGTGTGTATGTCTAAATACTATGTATTTAAAAGAAGCCGACTTCTCACCTAAGGTTAGTTTAGGTAATACAATTTTGCTTGTTAATGCTTTTGTATGGTATTCTTGCGTGCCAGTTGTTCTAGATAGAGCTGTTGAAACTATTGCATTTACTTATAATGAGAAACTGATGCTTTACACTGTTGGTTTCATAGGAGCGGTAATCTCCATTTACTTGGGGCTTCGCTAGTGAGTCGGTGTGATAGAAAGAATATGTTTCTTTTATATTGGACCATGTCGGGAGTTATAACTTCTGCCATTCTTATTCTCGTTCTTCTAGTAGCCATGACCATGATAAATATCTTGATCACTTCTTTACTACTTAGCATTTCATTTGGATTTGGCTTAGCTGCAGCTATGGATTCCTTTGCAGGGTACACTACCCAAGAAAACAGAGCACGCTCGGGGTCTATTGTGTTGTTGTCGATATTTTTTAGCACGTTTATACTTTGGTCAATATTAACGGATAATGTTTTCTTAAATTCTTTATTTATGTTATTGTGGAGAGCGTTTGGTTTAATTGCTTTTGTCTTTCTGGATATCAAAGAAGAGAGCACAAGTAAGGTTGCTGAGTTATCTTTGATTTCCGTCCTTAAAGAGCGCCATTTTGTACTTTATCTTATCCCTTGGACATTTTTCTCATTAGTTAACTATCTTTCTTGGTACATTAATGCTAACATTTATGGAGAGGAGCTAATCCGTACTTCATCGTTAATCGAAAATGTATTAGCCGGGGCGTCTGCTATAATCGCTGGTTTGGTTTCCGACACACGAGGACGCAAACTTGTTACTCTGATAGCGTTCATCTTATTTGGTCTCGGATACGCCGTTTTGGGAATCTATCCATCAAGCATAATCTCTTGGTATTTCTACGTAGTTTTGGATGGTATCGCTTGGGAATAATTTTGGTAATTTTTATATTTACAATTTGGGGAGATTTGGCTTGCGGCAGGTCATGCGAAAAATATTACGCCATCGGTATTTTACCCTACTCGTTGTCTAACTTTTTGCGTCTTGTTATTGGGCATTCTGTAGCAGAAATAGTTCCGCATCATGCTATCTTTTCTTTCACCGCTTTTTTCCTATTTTTAGCTGTTTTGCCCTTGATGTTTGCTCCTGAGACTTTGCCTGAGAAGACGCTTAGAGAGAGGGAGCTTAAAAGTTATATTGAAAAGGCTAAAAAATTAGGGAAAAGTTTACCAAGAACTAGGCGATTCTTGCCCGGTTGCGTTCTTTCATTTGATGTTAAGAACTAAGTGTACATTTTTGTTCATAAATGTTTAAATATGTCCTTTTGTGAATTGAAATGGCGGCGATGGTGCATGGTATGAGGGATTACGTTTGGTCTACTAGCCGCTGATAGCCTTCACTTTGTTAAACTTGATTTTGGGCTGTCGCCTGTAGAAGTTTTCTGTAGAATTGTAGGATCCTGCGAGTACGCGTATATTCTGGAGTCTGTTGAGGGTCCTGAAAAGTTGGCTGACTACTCTTTTGTGGGATTTGAACCATGCATGGTGGTGCGTGTGAAGGACGGGTTGGCTGAAGTTCAAGACATGGTGAATGGCCGTAGAGACGCGTGTAGGACGCGTGACCCCCTCTGGTTGGTTAGAAGCTTGGTTGGAAGACTCCAGTGTCGAGAAGTTTTTCCGTCGAGGTTTGTCGGTGGGGCTGTGGGCTACCTGTCTTATGACGCTGTCCGTTACTGGGAGCGTTTGCCCGAGAAAGCGGTTGACGACTTTAAGTTTCCAGACTTGGAACTAGCCATCTACAATGATGGGTTGTTTTTTGACCATAGGAGGGGGCAAGCCTACTACTACCACTATGGGGTTGACAGAACTCACATGGTTGAAGAGATGATTAGGACGGAGCCGCAACATGAACCTCTCAGCTTTTCTGGTCTAAGGTCAAATGTTGGAAAGGAAAGGTTCGAGGAGATTGTCGCCAGATCTAAGGAGTACATTGCTTCAGGCGACATTTTTCAGGTTGTGCTTTCGAGACGTTTCGATTTCAATTTTGGGGGAAGCCTTATCCCCTTTTACATGGCGTTGAGGAAGATCAACCCATCGCCGTACATGTATTTCTTAAAGATGGGAGACCGCCAAATTGTGGGTTCAAGCCCTGAAATGCTTGTAAGGGTGGAGGGCGGGATTGTTGAAACATATCCTATAGCTGGGACAAGACCTCGAGTGCCAGACAACCCTTCAAAGGACTTAGCCTTAGCCGAAGAGCTTAGGAATGATCCTAAAGAATGCGCTGAACACGTGATGCTTGTTGACTTGGCTAGAAACGATATTGGAAGAGTCTGCGAATATGGTTCGGTGCATGTTCCGGAACTCATGAAGGTTTACAAGTACAGCCACGTTCAACACATGGTTTCAAGGGTTGTAGGAAAGCTTAGAAGAGATTTAAGCTGTTATGATGCTTTGAAAGCTGTTTTCCCAGCTGGAACGGTTACGGGCGCACCTAAAGTGAGGGCTATGGAAATCATCGAAGAGTTTGAACCTGTCCGAAGGGGACCATATGCTGGCGCTGTTGGCTATTTTTCGTTTAACGGCAATGCTGACTTCGCCATAACCATTAGAACGCTTGTAGCTTCTGGGAGGCGGGCCTACATTCAGGCGGGCGCCGGAGTGGTTGCAGACTCCATACCTGAAAGGGAGTGGTTTGAAACTGAGCATAAGGCTTCAGCCCTTCTCAAAGCGCTTCAAATGGCTTCGGCGGGTGAAAAGGAGCCATGAAAGTTCTAATAATCGACAACTACGACTCTTTCGTTTACAATTTAGCCCAATATGTTGGAGAGTTCGGCGCTGAACCGTTGGTTTATAGAAACGACCAGCTCACACTTAAAAAGGCTTTAATGCTAAAGCCTGACAAAATCATTATTTCGCCCGGGCCCGGCACCCCGTCCCAACCAAGGTATTTTGGAGTTTGCTCTCAGATTATTAGGCATTTAAGCCCCAAAGTGCCAACGTTGGGAGTTTGCCTCGGCCATCAGGGAATTATCTGGACTTTCGGCGGCAGAATTGTTAGGGCTGGCAGAGTTATGCATGGAAAAACAAGCCCCGTCTGGCATGACGGCAGAGGCATATTCAAAGGCGTTGAAAACCCCATACAAGCAACCAGATATCATTCACTTGTGGCTGAAAGAGCAAGTTTGCCGAGATGCCTAGCGGTGACCGCGGTCTCTTTGGACGACGGCGAAATCATGGGAGTGCGCCACGTGGAATACTCCATTGAAGGTGTCCAGTTCCATCCAGAGTCTATTCTGACGCGCGGCGGCAAACAGATGGTTAAAAACTTCCTAGATGAGTGGTGAACGGATTGATTCGTGAGGTCATCGCTAAACTTTTTGAGGGGAAAAATCCCTCCCAAGATGAGGCTTATGGCTCGATGATGGAGATTATGACGGGGCAAGCCACTCCGGCACAGGTAGCGGCTTTTCTAACAGCTTTAAGAATGAAGGGTGAAAACATGGGAGAGATAACAGCCTTTGTCAAAGGCAAGAGACCGACGTGCTCCACGAC
>CAZZMT010000065.1:0-12950 GCA_964655395.1 uncultured Candidatus Bathyarchaeia archaeon
ATGAATATGTTGGGAGACAAGCAATGAGCCTTAAAAGCTTTTTAAAAGTTCTACCGCCAGTTCTCTTGGCTATAATAATAGCGGCTTCTTTTGCATCTTCAAGTGTTTCAGCTGCGGCTGAAGAGCATATATTACGTATAGGCTTTGAATGTGTGCCCACAACATTCAATCCTTTGCTTTCAATGAGAGATATCTGTCAAGCCGTCTGGTTCCCTTATTTGTTATACGAACCGCTTATCTTAAATTTGCAAAATGGAAGTTTGGTGCCTTGGCTTGCTAAGAGTTGGGAGGTACTTGAAAATGGGAAGCGTTACGTTTTCCATATAGACGAGAGAGCTAGATGGAGCGACGGCACCCAAGTCACGGCACATGATGTTGAAGTTACTTGGAATCAAACGATTAAATATGCCCTTCCATTAGAATTAAAAGGGGTTCTTGAAGCAGTTAGAGCTGTTGATACATATACTGTTGAGTTCGTTACGGCTCAGCCATGGGCGAGGTGGTACCTAACTTTCGGCAATACTTTAGTAAGGCCAGCTCACATATGGGAAAATCTTGAAGATCCATTGAGTTATGATTTTATAAGTGATCCTAGTAAACATGTGACATCAGCCCCATTTGTATACGATTCATATAAGACAGGGGATTGGTGGCTTTTTAGAAAAAGGCCAGATTATTGGAAGACTGAGCATGTGCCAAAAATAGATGGAATTTTATGCAAATTCATCAGTGATATTTCACTATATCCAGCTTTGGTCAAGAAAGGAGAACTTGATGTTGCCATACCATACCCGTTCTACCTGCTAGCACAAGTAATTGGGGTGCCTAACATAGCTATTTGGGCGCCTCCTGTCCCAAGGGCGCCATGTTTTCTGCTTATAAACACAAGGATTTATCCGCTTAGCCTTAAAGAGGTTAGGCAGGCGATTGATCTAGCTATAGACAAAGCTGACTTAGCCGAAAACTACTTTATGGGCTATGGCATACCAGCCAATAGATCAATGATTAATTTTGCAATAGCTCCTGAGTTTTTCGTTCCAGAGGCTGTTTGGCCGGGATATGTAATGAGCCATGAGGAGTGTGTTGCTGAGGCTAACCGAATATTAGACGAGCTAGGCTTCGCGAAGGGCCCTGATGGAGTAAGGGTAACGCCAAACGGAACAAGGTTGAGCTTCAAATACCTTATGAGGTTATCTCCATTAACAGCTGTGAGACTTAGAGCTTCAGAGAGGATCATTGAAAACCTTAAGGAGATAGGGATAGAAATTCATACATACCAGACTATGGAAATAATGGATTTTATTGCCGCAGCTTATTTTGCGGAGAAGAAGGATTGGGGATTTGCAGATGACGTAATGGGCGAAAATGGCCCTGAACCTTATATTGATCAGCTGAACTATGTCATCTCTCCACGTCCAATAAATTTTGAAGCATCAACCGGATGGTTTAACGCTGAGGCTAATAATTCAGCGTTAAGTGCCTTTCGACGATTAAACTACAGTGAGCAAGTTGAGAACATTAAAAAAGTTGTTAGAATATTTGCAGAAGAACTTCCAGCGGTTCCCCTAACATTCTATCCATGGGGTATATGGGTTTATAGGACAGATAAACTTACAAACTGGAACCCCGAACATTCAACACGCTACACAGGGTTTGCATTCCTACTCCCCATGAGACCCATGGTTTATTGCGAAATAACACCCGTGGGCTGGACGCCTACGCCTACTCCCACGCCTACACCTACAGTTACTCCGACTCCCACGCCGATACCTTCACCAGCAGGAATATCAATAGAACAAATAATCCTAATAGTAGCCTTAATAATCATCATTGTCGTGATTATAGCAGTAGGCTATGCAACCAAAATCAAAAAGAAACCCAAAACATAACCCCCTTTATTTTTTATTACCATTATTTTGGTTTAGATTTGCATGAGGGTTGGGATTCGCTATTCTCCCAGGGGATGGCTGGTTATTGTTCAGAGGCTATGGCATACACTACTCTTATGAAGGGTAGTTTAAACCTTGGAGGTGGTCCGTTAGAGGATTAAGCTTAACTTTGCGGTGGGAAGGTTAACTTAGAGTTTTGTTTAGCTAAACTTCATCCCTTTCTTATCGTCTCGTGGTCTTACGGCTTAGTCCTTAGCAGCTTACATCTCAGCTAGGCAGCATGTTGGATGAACTATTTGGGATTTTGGCGCTACTACTCTTTCTTGCTCCGCAACTTACTCCCCCTTGTAAGCTTTAACATACCAGTTTTAAAGGGGAAGCTTGAAAAGCTCTTTCTGGAAGTTACCAGTTAGAAAAGGTGAATTTTCGAAAATAAAAAGAGGGGATGATTTTACTGGAGGCCTTTCTTGGTAATTTCTTTGACTATGCCAGCGGCTATGGTTGTGCCCATGTCTCTTATGGCGAATCTTCCAATCTCTGGGAAGTCTGAATAGGTTTCGATGGATATTGGGCGTAGAGGCTCCAGCCTTACTAGGGCGGCGTCTCCAGTTTTGAGGAAGGATGGCTTTTCTTCAACGGTTTGTCCAGTGCGGGGGTCAAATTTTCTAATTAGCTCGACAAAGCGTACAGCCATCTGACCAGTGTGGAAGTGCATGACTGGCGTGTATCCGGCGGCTATGGCTGTTGGGTGGTATATTACGATTATTTGGCCGATAAGCTCTCTTGCAACTGTTGGCGGGTTGTTAACATGACCGCAGACGTCTCCTCGTCGTATGTCTGTCTTGGCTATGCCTCTAACGTTGAAGCCTATGTTGTCGCCGGGCTCAGCCCTCGGAATCCTTGTGTGGTGCATCTCTATGGATTTTACTTCGCCTTGCTTGTTGGCGGGCATGAAAACAACCATGTCGCCCTCTTTAAGGACGCCTGTTTCAACTCTGCCCACCGGTACGGTGCCGACTCCAGTGATGCTGTAAACGTCTTGAATTGGAATTCGCAATGGCTTGTCAATTGGTTTCGGAGGCACCTCAAAGGTGTCCAACGCCTCTAAGAGTGTGGGTCCCTTGTACCATGGCATTTTGTCGCTTGGCTTAACAAGGTTGTCGCCTGTCCATCCAGAGACGGGGACAAATGGAACTTTTTCAACCTTGTAGCCGACCATCCTAAGCATTCGGCTGACCTCATTTTTAATCTCGTTGAAGCGTTCCTCACTCCAGTTAACCGTTGGATCATCCATCTTGTTGACGGCCACCACAAGCTGGTTGACACCCAAAGTGAAAGCTAAGAAGGCGTGCTCACGGGTTTGGCCGCCTGGACCTATGCCTGCCTCGAATTCGCCTCTTTTGGCTGAAACGAAGAGGATGGCGCCGTCCGCTTGGCTTGCACCTGTAATCATGTTTTTAACGAAGTCTCTGTGACCTGGAGCGTCAATGATGGTGAAGTAGTATTTTTTGGTTTCAAACTTCAGGAATCGTAAGTCTATGGTTAAGCCTCTTTCCCGCTCCTCCTTAAGGTTGTCGAGAATCCAGGCGAACTTGAAAGTTTCCTTACCGAGTTTTCTGGCTTCCTCCTCATACTGCTTTATCGTTCGCTCATCTACAACTCCAGCTAAGTAGAGCAAGTGGCCTGTTGTCGTTGATTTTCCATGGTCAACGTGTCCCATAATCACTAGGTTTAGGTGGGGTTTTTCCGGTCGGCTCATTTTTATCCCTCATATTTTCAAACTTAAATTCCCTATTTTTAGTGGATTCGTTTACACAACTGTTCATTCAATTATTTTAAGTTTATCATGTACCCGCCATTTCCTCTCTACATAGTTGTGATTGTCGAACAGCCACAAATACGCTACCCCCCTCTAGTTTTCGCCGCATTTTTCGAAACGAATATTAGCGTAAGCCCTTTAGGATATTTCTGGGACGAGTACGGTTTATGCCGACCAACCTGCCGGCTGAAGCCAAACGAAAGTGGGCTGAAGTTGCGGCGACGAGGAATCCTTCAGAGAAACTCAGGCTTATGGAGGAGTTTCTAAGTCTTGTTCCAAAGCATAAGGGGACAGCCAAACTCTGCGCGCAGGTTAAGAAGCAGATGGCTGTTCTACGCAGAGAAATCGAAGAAAGGAAACATAAAAAGGCCGGTAGGGGTGGACCAAGGTTTTTTATAGAGAAAGAGGGCGCTGCCCAAGTTGTTGTTTTGGGACCTACAAATGTTGGTAAAAGCAGTTTTCTCGCAGCCTTGACAAACGCTAAAGTTGAGGTTTCGCCAGCTCCGTACACTACTCAAGAGCCTGTTCCCGGCATGCTTAACTTCGAGGATGTTCAGTTCCAGCTTGTTGAAGCCCCAGCCCTTATGGAGGGAGCTGCTGAAGGAAAAGCTTGGGGTCTTCAAACATTGGCTTTGGCTAGAAACGCTGACGGCTTAATCCTTATGGTGGATTTAACGCAAAACCCCGTAGAACAGTTGTCCATGATCCTTGGGGAGTTGGAGAAAACGCGGATCTTGGTTAGTAAGCCGAGGGTAAGAGTTGAAATCGAAAGAAAATACATGGGCGCCGGTTTGCGCATAATAGTTTTTGGAAAGCTTTTAGACTGCACTTTCAAGGATGTGGAGGAGCTTCTCAAAAGCTATAAGGTTACCGACGCTGTTGTCAAAATTTATGGGGAAGCCACGCTGGATGACGTTGAAGACGCCATTTTTGAAAACACAACCTACAAGCCAGCCATAATAGTTGCAAACAAAATCGACGCTGAAAACGCAGAGGCAAACCTTAAACTTTTAGAAGAGCATGTAGGTGGACAACTTCCCGTAATTGCAGTTTCATGCAAGACTGGTAAGGGCTTAGAAAAAGTTGGGGCGCTTCTTTTCCAGGCTTTAGATTTAATCCGCGTCTACACAAAAGAGCCTAGCGAAAGAGAACCGTCGCCGAAGCCCTTTGTTCTGAAACGGGGTTCAACTGTTCACGATTTGGCAAGAAACATTCACAGCGACTTCAGTGAAAACTTTGCCTATGCGAAGGTTTGGGCTAAACGCTTAGTTTTCAGTCCACAAAAGGTTGGAGCAACTTTTATCTTGGAAGACGGCGACGTTGTAGAGATTCACACGAAATAGGCTTGCGAAGGCTATCTTGAAGCCATGGCTATTCTTTCAAGTTCATGGCGTTTTGAAACCGCATAACTTTTCATGTCGTTGTTCGCCGCCAAGATAAGTTCTTCCGCCAAACACTCTTCAATAGAGCGGGGGTTATGCATCGCCGCTTGTCTAGCGCCTTCACATATGTGCCTCAAAGCAAGATCAACCCTTCTTTGAGGAGAAATGTCCACAGACAAGTGGTAAACTATTCCACCGTAAGCTATTCGCGTAGTATCTTCACATGGGGCAGAGTTTTCAATGGCTCTAACCAAAACCTCTATGGGGTTTCTTCCAGTGCGCAAGTGGATAATTTCAAAGGCATGTTTAACAATGTTTATGGCTTTAGCCTTCTTTCCAGCGTTTTTCCCGGGACGCATGAGATTGTTTACAAGCCTTTCAACGATGTTGACGTCAGCTTTTCCAAAACGTCTATGCTCGTGGCGTCCCATACTGTGCGGAATCACAAGGGGCTTAAGACAAATGTAGCGTTTCAGCCCCGGGTCTCTAACTTCAACATCTTTAAAGCTCCATTTTCCGAAAAGCTTTATTTCTTTCTCCTTTTCCGCTTTCTGTTCTTTGCTCAAGGCTTTCACCGCATTGGCTTTTGTTTCCTACCAAGCACAAGCTCTTTGAGGGCGACGCCATTAACCATTATAACTTTCCATCTTACACCCGGAATGTCGCCCATGCTTCTCCCACGAGAACCGCCAATTCCCTCCACGATTACTTCGTCGTGTTCATCCACAACGTTGAGGGCGCCGTCCCCGGGCAGAAAAGCCGTAATAACCTTACCATTCTTGATGAGCTGAACCCTAACACATTTTCGGATGGCGCTGTTGGGCTGTTTACTTTCCACACCAACCTTTTCGAGAACTATGCCCCTAGCCATGGGTGCGCCTTCAAGCGGATCTGCCTTAACGTCTAAACCCAACATGCGCCGTTTATAGTATCGATTACTCCAACGGAACTTTTGCCTTTTTGCCGCCAACTTTCTAGCGGCAAACTCGCCTCTCGGAGACTTTGAACCCATAGCTCCAGTTATCCTCTCGCTACGTCTAATCACACATCTAATATTTAAACTGAACGAAATCTAAACCACAAAAACTAGAGGGTAAAAGTCCCATATCGAGCTTAGAAAGTTCTAAAATGTTAAACACTTTCATTAACTCTATGGCTGAATTTTGTGATTGCTACAATGCCGAGACAGGCCACTAAAAGCGCTGACAAAACTATAGCTGACGGAAATTCCGAGACTAAAGCGTATTCCAGCGACTCAGCGGTTAAAAAATAACTTGACACTAACGGCACTCTGCCAGTGCTAGACTCTAATATTATCCTAAAGGTTGCAGTCTCATTCGAACTCAAATCCTGAGAGCTTAAATATGAATACGACGTCGCCACCACATATCCTGTTGCATTGTAAAATGAAGCCATCACTTTTACAGTGTGCGCCATGTCCGAAGCAACGTTCTTTATACTACCATTAACAATCAGAGAGCCGGTAATATCAACATAATGATTGCTTGACAGGATTTCCAAGCCTTCTGGAATGGGATCAGTTTCCGTTGCAACGACGCTGAGACTGTAATGGTGAACTTGACTTGCCGCTGCTGTTGTTAAAAGCACTTCAAAAGGAGATTTTCTTCCAGGTAAGAGAACGTTTAGGTGCGCGTGGTTGTAGGCTGTTCCAATCATGTTACCGCCTGAATCATAGAAGGTTGCGGTGATCCAAATATCCTTTACAGCGTTGTCTCCAATGTTTTCCACCTCGCCTGAAACGCGGTAATAGCCCAGAGCATCACGCCATCCAGTGTGGTTTGGCAGTACTGAAACAGTTGTATCTGCTTTTGCTTCAAAAACGCATAAGGCAAGTGGAAACATGCCAAAAACTGCCAGCATAAGCCAAACAGCCTTCAATTCTTCACCTCACGCCTGTTTGCCCGTAATCTAAACCTCTGAGCGATTTAAATTTTATGAAAGCCTGAAAACTAGAGGGATGGTCCCTCTGTTGGCTTGAAGAAGCTCCAAACTAGCATAGTTTTCAGAAAAACACAAAAATTTAGACGCCAAGTTAAGCTAGAGATGGAAGCCTCGCACATGACCGGTTGGAGATTGCTTAAGCTAGAGACGCACAATGCCTACATGAATATGGCTATAGACGAAGCCATCTTAGACGCGAGAATAAATGGGATTGTGCCAAACACCGTGCGGTTTTACCGTTGGAACCCGTCGGCAGTGTCTATTGGAAAATTTCAAAATATAGAAAACGAGGTTTACTTGGAAAACTGCCTCAAACACGGCGTGGACGTGGTTAGACGCATAACCGGCGGGGGCACAGTTTACCATGATGCTGAAGGCGAAATCACGTACAGCGTGGTCGCAAGCAAAGACGATTTGAACGCCAAAGACGTAACTGAAGTTTATGCAAAAATTTACGCCGGAATAGTTGAAGCCCTCAAGATTTTGGGTTTAAGGGCGGACTTCAACGAGGGCAGCCCAAGAGCATGCCCAAACCTAACGGTAAACGGCAAAAAAATCTCTGGAAGCGCCCAGTGCTACAAGTCTGGCATAGTTTTACAGCACGGCACAATCCTTGTGGACGTTAACCTAGAGAGAATGTTCACTTTTCTGAAGGTTCCATGGGCAAAAACGTGTATGGAAGTAGTTTGCATAGCCAAAAACAAAATAACCTCTATAAGGGTGGAGCTTGGCAGGGAAATTTCTTTAGAACAGGTACATAAAGCCCTAATTGAAGGCTTTCACAAAACCTTTAAAACACCCCTTGAGCCGGAAGACCTAACACAATACGAGAAAGAACTTGCTGAAAAACTTTACATGAAGAAATACATAACCGCCAACTGGAACATGTACGGGAAAGAAGCTAGCGTTTAACTATCCGCCACCTCACGCCTTGCGGCGTATCCTCAACTATTATGCCCATGGCTCGTAGCTGCTCCCTAATCTTGTCGGCGGTCGCCCAGTCTTTGGCTTTTCTAGCTTCTTCTCTTCTCCGTATAAGCTCCTCAGCTTCCGGTGGCAGTTTCCCCTCTTTCTGCGCGTCCCTCGCCAAGTCCAGAGCAAAAATTTTGTCAAACTCCATGAGCAAATCATACTTTTCACGGTTAGTCAAAGCTTTCTCCTCCCTAACCAAAGACCATGTTAGGGCTAAAGCTTTAGGCGTGTTTAAATCATCATTTACCGCTTCAAGAAACCTATCATAATACTCCTTAAACTTTGGGCTCCTGTCAGCCTTCTCCTCCAAATTTTCAGCCAAACTTCTAACATGCTCCCTCAAAGTAAACAACGCGTTCTGGGCGGATTGTAGACTTTCCCACGTGAAAACAAGCTCCGACCGGTAGTGAGCCGTCAAACACAAGTACCTAAAAGCCAACGGGTCAAAACCTTCATCAACCAAAGTCTGAACTGTTATTATTTGCCCGGCAGACTTCGCCATCTTCGTTGATTTGCCAAACACCAGGAAGGCCCCGTGAAGCCAATAATTCGCTAAAGGCTTACCAGTTAAGGCTTCAGCCTGCGCAATCTCGTTCGTATGGTGAACCGGTATGTGGTCTATTCCGCCACAATGAATGTCAAAATGCTCCCCCAAATACTTCATTCCCATAACTGTACACTCTGTGTGCCAGCCGGGGAAACCCACACCCCAGGGAGAGTCCCACTCCATCTGCCTTTTCTTGTCCTTGGGGGAGAAACGCCATAGACAAAAGTCCGTTAGGTTTCTCTTGTTCGGGTTGAATTCAACCCTCGCCCCAGCCTTAAGGCTTTCATTTAACCTTTCAAAATCCATACCCGTGAGTTTCCCGTAATCCCTTAACTTCGAAGTGTCGAAGTAAACGCCATCATCAATAATGTACGTGTAACCTTTCTCCTCAAGCTTACGGATGTACTCAATCATGTCCGCAATATGGTCTGTTGCCCTACAAACAATTGTTGGCTTGAGAATGTTAAGCCTCTCAGCATCCTCAAAAAACTTTCTGGTATAAAACTCGGCTATCTCCCAGACAGTTTTCCGCTCCCTCTGAGCGCCAACCTCCATCTTATCCTCGCCGGTGTCCGCATCTGACGTTAAATGTCCAACATCAGTAATGTTCATAACATGCTTAACTTCAAAACCGTTAAATTCTAAGACTCGCCTCAGCACATCCTCAAAAATGTATGTCCTAAAATTGCCTATGTGGGCATACCAGTAAACCGTCGGGCCGCAGCAGTACATTTTAACTCTTCCTTTTTCAATAGGGACGAAAAGCTCCCTCCTCCGCGTCAAAGTGTTGTAGAGGTAGACTTTTCCCTTAGGGCTTCCCATGGCAAGTCTCCAACTGAATAATGGCGGAAAACCTTAAAGCCTTTACTTGCGCAAACCTCTAATCAATCAAACCTCTTAAACCTCAACATTCTCCTAAAACTTTTAAGATCCTGCGCGACAAGCCTCAAAAAACGAAGCTCATCCATAGAAGCCTTAAACTTGGCAAACTCTTCATAAAGCCTCTCCAGGCTTTTTCTAGACTCCTCCAAAGCCCACCACCATAAAAGGCGTTTAGGGGGGCCTTCATTGTTTTTTGGCTGACCATGCGGCCATTTCCGTCATCGAGGAGAAAGGAGAAGGCTTCGAAAACGGAAAACCCGAAACTGGCCGTTTTTGGTCAGCCTTCAACCTCGTCCCCCAAATTACGTCGTAAGATTTAATATTCAAAGCTGTATAAAAAGATTACTGAATAACGCGAATATACAACGGCTTAAGTTCAGCCTACAGCTAAGACACCTTCAAGGATTCTATCTTCTGGAATATCCAACTGTTTAGAAAGCCAACTTTTCAATAGGGCTGTCTGCTTGGGGAGTTCTCCGCTATAAGTGATGATCTGACTGTTTTTTAAGGCGTCCACCTGAAAAGCCTTTTCAGCCTCCTTGTAGAGGAATGAAAGCGTCTGGGCTTGACGCGCTAAAGTTTGAAAATCCTCCCAATGTTTGCAACGCAAAATAACCGGGGGCCCCCGCACTTCCGCGGCAGCAACCTGAGTTTTTTGTGTTGGCATTCTTGCGGCGGGCACCTTTTGGGCTTCATGGGAGGTTGGCTGTGAAGTTGAAAGGTAAGAAATTAAGTTTGATATTTCACCTTGGAGGTTTGTAAGCCTCTCCTCGACGCTTTCTATTTTTCCGCTTAGTTCGCCAGCCTCGCCAAGTCTTTCTGTTATCTTGCCCAACTCGTTTATCAAACGGTCTAGGTCCTTCTCATGCTCCCTTAGAACATTAATTATAAAGTCTAAGGCTTCTAATGCATCATCCTTGGAAGGAGGCTTCTTTGACATGGCTGTTTCCTCTGCCTTATTTCAATGCCATCCTCGATAAATAAAGGTAGCGAATCTTCAAAATGTATCTATGGAAATAGCCAAACATACGTATTAACAATAAAAACTGACACGCCAAAACCGTTAAAATCAGCTTAACAGATGGTCAACCTACTATGCAGTTAATTAATGAGCCTCTCCATTTAGACTTCCTATCTGTAACTCCGTCTTGAAAGCTTTGAAGACTCTTTCAACAATCATTCTTTTATCTTATAAGGCTCAACAAGCCTTTTCTCGCCCTTAAACACTTCTCTCTCAAATGATGTGAGTTATGGCAGAACCTTCAAAAATAAGCTGCGAATAGTGTGTAGAAGGCAACTATCAACAAGTGGGGACTCTGAATGCAATGCTTAAATCTCTTAAATCTTAAAATATTTAAACCAATTTAAACCAAACCATACAACCAGGGCTTGATGTGACATTAGAACGATTCGTTGTTGAATGGCCTTATCGCGTAAATTATGGGAAGGTAAACGAAGTTGAAACCGATGTCTTAATCATAGGAGGAGGCATCTCTGGCTCTTGGGCGGCTATAGAAGCCTCTAAAAGAGGCGTGAGGGTTGCTGTTGCCGAGGAGATGGATGTTTTCTCGGCAGGACCAGCCGGATGCGACCACTGGCACGACGCTTATGACAATCCTGCATGCAAGTATAACCCGGATCAAGCCATAGAAATGAACGAACGCGCTTGGCTGGAGGGACTTCACATATTCCCATTTAACCCCATCGGCCGCTACATCACTTACAACGAGTCTTATAAAACGCTTCTCGAGCTCGAGAAGCTTGGCGCAAAAATAAGGGATAACGAAGACGAGTTTAAAGGAGCACCATTCAGAGATGAGAAGACTAAAATCCTATACGCATACAATTACGATGTCAAGCATACTATCAGAGTCTGGGGTCAAACTTTTAGGCAAGCACTATATGCGGAACTAGTTAGGCTTAGAGTTCCATTATACGGAAGAATTTTAATTACAAGTCTACTTACTGAAAGAGGAAAAGCTGAAGCGCGTGTTATTGGGGCAGCAGGAGTACATACGAGAACTGGCGAATTTTATGTGTTTAAGGCTAAAGCCACTATACTATGCACAGGCACACGCGACAATAGTGGAAGAATTTTCGGGTGTCTAGGCTATGGTTTCTATAGTCTACATTCTCCATCCATAGCTGGATCAGGTATAACTCTAGCTTGGAACGCAGGCGCGGAGGTTGAAGGATTAGACAGCATCAGAATATTTAAGATTGGGGGAGGCCATGGAACTATGCCATCGTACGCTACAGGCAACCCCAGCAATACATGGTACCCTTGCACAATGGTAGATGCGGATGGGAAGGAAATTCCATGGTTTGATCCCGTAGCGAAAAAATATCTTTCGTCATTTGATGAACGTGTATACGCAAGTCTACGCGGGTACGAAACCGCATGTGCACTATATGGTATACAACCCATATCTCACTGCATGGCAGCGTCTAAAGAATTTCTAGAACGTGTAAAGAAAGGAGAGTTTAAATTACCACTTTATGCTGATTTGCCAAGCATGCCGGAGCATGAACGAAGGGCGATATTCGGCCTGATGGTGGCCCAAGAGGGGAAAACGTGGATTGTATATAGGAATTTAACTCAAGCCGGATTCGATCCAGACAAAGACATGCTACAAGGATATTACGCCGGACAGTGGCTAGACCCTCTCGCCATGACGCAAGGGTGGGTTTTTGGCGGTGTTATACACGACTGGGATCTAAGGACAAGCCTTGAGGGTCTATATGTAGCAGGCGACATCACTATGGGCGGCGTTATGGAACATGCTGGCTCAGCAGTTACCGGGCGTTGGGCGGGGGCTAAGGCTGCAGAGTACGCTAAAAAGGCTTCCTCTGGAAGCATTGATTGGAATCAAGTTGAGAAGGAGAAGGAGCGTGTATACGCTCCAATAAAAAGAACTAAGGGCATAGATTGGCGAGAACTCAATGTGGCTATCTCAACAGTCATGCGAACGTACGTCGACCCTGATCTAACTAATGATGAAATGCTAAGGATAGCCCTCAAGTGGCTTGAAGAGCTGGAGGAAGGCGAAGCCCAAATGGTTGTTGCAAGAAATCCGCATGAGCTTACCAGAACCTTGGAGACATTAAGTGTTTTAGAGAATGCAAAGCTGACGGTTATCTACATGCTCGAGAAAAGACGCAGACCTAACTTAAAACCACTCCAATTATCAGTTTATAAAACTGATAAGGGAATCGAATTTAAGGAGTATCCCTGGAGGTGGTGGCTTATGCCGCCTTATGAGCCAACTTATAGGGCTAATTATGAAAGGCATAAGCCTTGGTGAAAGCCTATGATCGAAACCAAGAAGTATTATGCTCCCATAACCCCAAGCAGAATAGTAGAGTTTGACCCGAACGTTTGTGATGGTTGTTACCCCACGTTTCGTGAACCCTTGTGTGTTAAGGCCTGCAGAATGGATATTTTGTTGCCTAATCCTGACAGGTCTAAGCCTCCTATACTCATTTATCCTGATGAG
>CAZZMT010000066.1:0-3135 GCA_964655395.1 uncultured Candidatus Bathyarchaeia archaeon
CAGTCCTGTTACCCGAAGCTTACCTGGAAGGTTTAGATGAGCTTGTTAGGGCGAACATGTACCCAAGCAGAAGTGCCGCCATAAGGTCGGCGGTTAGAGACTTGCTTAAAAAGGAGCTTTGGGAAAGGAAGGAAAGATAAAGCCTAGCGCATGTCTCTCTAACAACGTGTGGTTAAATACTGCCACGCAAGATTCCTAATTTTTTCGGCGGAGTCCGCCGGGTTGTCCGCCAATGTTATCGCCCTTCCTACAATAAGAAAGCGGGTGCCAGCCCGCAGCGCCGCCTCGATTATTCCGCCTTGAGGGCCTATGCCCGGCGAGTATATTGGGATTTTTCCGCCAAGCAACTCGTTAATCTCCTTTATCTTGTCGGGGTATGTGGCTCCGACAATTACGCCGTCTGCCCCCCATTTCAGCGCCTTCAACGCAAACAAATGGTATTGAGGCTTGTTCCGTCCAGTTTCAGCGTCAACAACCATCTGCCCATAACCTTCATCAGCGCCTTTGTGGCTCATATAAGCGAGCAACAGCACGCCTTTCTTCCTTTTTTTGGCTGTTTCGAAAACTGGTTTTAAACCCTCCTCCCAGCCCACGAAGGGATTAGCAATTAAAGCGTCAAAACCTGCCTCAAAAAGGTATTCGGCGATAACGCAGTTTGTTTCGCCTATATCGTTGATTTTTGAATCCGCTATTGCTACAAGCCCTTCCTCGTGGGCTTTACGTATGATCTTTTGTAAACCGTTGAAAATTCCAAGGGGTAGAATCAAGTGATAGTTGATTTTCACTGCGCAAATATACGGGTTAGCGGCGTCCAAAACTTTTTCTGCTCTTTGAAGGAGAGCTTGGCGGTTTTCAGGTTTTTCAAAAGGAAAATCCAAAGCTAGAACAATGTTTGTCTGCTTGTTTTTGGTATTTTCCTCAATTTTTTCACGAAAAGCCAAATCACGGCACCCTAAACTTGTTTAAGCGTGGGGCTAAAAACCTTTACTGTTTGGATTTCGCCGCTGCACGCCGTTTTAATATAGTCCAAAGCTGTTTTAACAGCCTCTTCAAGCTGTTGGACGGTTATTCCCGGTGCACCGTAGCCGACCAGCAAAATGTTTCGGGTTTTCTTAGTTATCTTTGTTTGGTCTGCGTCTCGGTGGGGGTAAATGCATAAAACCCGCTTTGTGTCGGCTAAAACAAGCATGTTGCTTTTCAAGGCTGTTGGTTTGTCCATGCCTATCCCGGTGAAGGGTTCACCTTCCTTTGCGAATCGCACATTGAAAGGCGGATCAAGTGTGTCCATGTCGAAGCCGCTTATTGGGATTATCGTCTTCATCGAAGCCAAATTATAGGCGTCCACAGCCGTAGAAATGGTTGGCAGTTCGCCGCCGTGCAGAACACGCCGCAGCAAGGCTTCGCCGGAAGGCCTTGTTTTTGTGGGATCTATGCCAAGCCTCCAGTAAAAGTCTCGGTAGGCGCGGACAACAGGGTTTTCCTTAAGCTTTTCAACGTCGTGTTTTGCCCTAACCTCAGCGTAAACGGCTTGCTTCAGTTGGCGGATTTTCTCGTTCTCCCTTTCAACGACAACGTTGCTTATCGTGCCTACGCTTATGGCTAGTTGGGGGAATTTGGCTGCCACTTCGGCGCACCAGTAAACTTGGATTCGCATTGCGTCCAGCCTCTTGAAAACTGTTAAATACCATGAGGGTTTTACGTTTTTCCTTCATGATAGGCGAGCTTGCAGCCCTCGGAGCAGCCTTATGCTGGACCTTCTCAGCGGTCTTTTACAAGCGGGCTTTGACTTCAACAAAGCCTATACCAGCGAACACCGTTAGATGCTTAGGAACAAGCCTAGTTTTAGTTGCGGTTTTAGCTCTTGCCGGCAGAATTGAGGTTTTAGCTGAGCTCCCAGAATATGCAGTTTTCCTAGCGTGTGCCAGTGGGGTTGTAGGCCTAGGGCTTGGCGACACCCTTTACATGTTAAGCCTAAAAAGCTTAGGCGTTTCAAGGGCTGTCCCAATAACATGCGTTTACCCGCTTTTCAACCTTGTTTGGGCTTACCTTTTAGCTGGCGAAGCCATAACCGTTCAAGTGGCGGCCGGAGCAGCCGTAATAGTTGCAGGAGTATGGCTTCTAAGCATGGAGAAAACAGAAAAAACAGCCGAAACAACAAAGGAGCGCGATTTGAAAGGGGTGTTTTTCGCCCTTTTCACAGCCATAACATGGTCTATAAGCATTTCAATGATCAACCTCGCCGTGAAAAACGCTGACAGCCTTGAAAAGGTCTACGCTGTCAACATGCTTCGACTTGTGGCTGTGGCAGTCCTTCTCACCGTCTATTCGCTGGCAGCCGGAAAGGGGTTAGGCTCCTTCAATGTCGGATGGAAAAACGTGATGTTGCTTTTATCTGGTGGCGTTATAGCCATCGGCTTAGGATGGCTTCTTCTAACATTCAGCTTCCTCTATACGCCGGAATCACAAGCCGTTCCGATCTCCTCCACAACACCGCTCTTCTCAACCCTAGCTGGTGTTGCTTTTCTCCGCGAAAAGGTGACGGCAAGAATAGGTTTAGGCTCCTTAATGGTCGTCACTGGAATCTTCATAATCTTCACAGCTTGACGCGGCTTTTAGCAAATTTAGAAAGATTTATATGGTTGAACCTTGAATCCTCGGTGTGGGTCGTGGAGACCCACTTTAGTGAGATTGGAAAAAATTCTGGAAAACTTAGCAGAGAAAGTTCCCTCTTCTTGGAAGTGAAGAAAAAACTGCTTATGGCAGTTTTTAAGGCAATTATTGTGCTCTTTTTAGGAAAAAGGATAAATTTGCCGAGTCGGGAGACTGCGGGGAGGTGGCGAAGCTGAACAACAGTAGCTCTAAAAAGGCTGTTCTCGTTCTTGAGGATGGTTCATTCTTTTTCGGTGAGGGTTTTGGAGCCGTCGGCGAAGCCCAAGGTGAGCTTGTCTTTAACACTGGTATGACGGGTTATGTGGAGGCGTTAACAGACCCGTCCTATGCTGGGCAGATATTGATGATGACTTACCCGCTTGTCGGAAATTATGGTGTTTGCGAGGAGGACTTCGAGTCTGACGGAATAAAAGTGGAAGGCTTCGTGGTTAGAGAGGTTTGCGAAACACCCAGCAACTGGCGCTC
>CAZZMT010000067.1:0-2567 GCA_964655395.1 uncultured Candidatus Bathyarchaeia archaeon
GGCAACTTAAAACTTTTACTTTCATGAAACGCACTAGCTCCTAGGATTTCCATAGACTTTTCTAAACCTAATTCCCTCTCAGTCTTTACGTGCGCATACAGCCTGCGCCGAAGTAACCAGTATACGCTTACCATTATAATGTGCCATCAAAGATTCGGTCAGCCATTCCATTAACTCAACCTATCCTGGAAAGCAAGTGCTCAATCGCGTCTCTCCTAAACCTTGCAAGCTCCAAAAGTGCATTGACCAACCCTTTCTTTGAAGCATCAAGTACTTCAACCGAAACCATTTTTCCCTCATTATCATAGCCTAAGACGACATCGTTATCAAGCAGCTCCTCATTTGCTAGAGCCCCCTCCCTAACCTTAAGAACCAGAACATCAGCCTCGGGATCGTACATAACGATTAAATCCATCTTCCAGACCTCCTTCTACGAACCACATTGTCAAGCAAACTACCATAAATAGCCGTGATGGTCCATCCTGGAAAGCTCTTTGGCGAGTTTATCTGCCACATGGCGGCTAAGTCTTACTGCCAAGATAAACAGCCTTAAACCATTCAACTGTTCTACGCATGCCTTCCTCAATTGGGATAGTCAATTTGAAGCCTAAATCCCTCTTAGCCTTTGAAGAGTCAGGCGTCTTAACCCTTGTTGTGAAGGGCTCAGCCTCTTTATAAGTTACTTTTGAATCGTCCTTGCCCAACAACCTCAAAATAAGGTCTGATACAAACTTAACTTCGTATTGTTGATCTCCGCCAAGGTTGTAAACTTCGCCTGGTTTAAAGTTGTCAATTATGTTGGCGAAGGCTCTGCAAATATCCTCCACATACTCTAAAGTCCTTTTATGGCCTAAGTAAACGGTGTAGGGTTCATCCCGCAAAGCCTTATAAATAAACTTTGGAATCCAACCCCGGTAAGGCGTGTAGTGCTCTCCAGGCCCATAAACATTAAAGAGCCTAACCCGGACAGTTTCTGTTCCAAACATGGCTGCCGAATTCATTATTTGAAGCTCGTTAACCCATTTTGAAATTGCATAATCATTCATCTGCTTAATAGGCACTTTGTCCATAACATCCTCGCTCATAACACCATCATAGTCTCCGTAAACCTCAGCGCTGCCAAAAAATATCATTCGAAACCTCTTCCTCTCCTGCATTTTAAGGATGTTCTTTGTACCAACCACGTTAGTCAACCACAGATTCTCATAATAGTCTTCGCCATTCCATCTTCCATACTCAGCTGCAGCATGGTAAACGTAATCGAAATTATGCTCTTCAAACAGCCTTTCAACCTGCCTATATTTGCTTACGTCACAACGCACATAGTTTTCAGCATCACAATGCATAAGGTCGCAAACCCAAACCTCATGTCCGCGACCTGTTAGCTCTCTCACTAAATGTGAACCTATAAACCCTCTTCCGCCAGTAACTAAGACCTTAGCCAATTTTCTCCCTCAATATTTCAACTATTCTTCGGGCGGCTTTGCCGTCGCCGAACGGGTTAGGCCAACAGCGTTCCCTGTTAAGCATAAAGTCAACTTTTTTAACAATTTCGTTTGGTTCTGTTCCCGCTAAAACGTTTGAGCCTACTTCAATGGTTTCAGGTCTCTCAGTATTATAACGTAGGGTGACGCATGGCACGCCTAAAATACATGTCTCTTCCTGAACTCCTCCGGAATCTGTGAGTACAAGCCTTGCATTGCTTTCCAACATTAGAAAACTCAGATAGTCTAGTGGGTCAATAATTCTAACGCCGTTAACCGTTATTCCAAAGGCCTTAAGCTGTCTCCTAGACCTTGGATGGACGGGAAATATGACTGGAAAGTCAAACTCCTTGTTAACCAACTTTAAGCCTTCGATGATTCCCCTGAAGCGCCTCTCGTTTTCCACGTTCTCCTGCCTATGGACTGTGACTAGGAAATAGCCATATGCCTTAACACCAAGCTCGTCAAGGACGTTTACCCTTCTTTTGGCGATTTCCAGGTTTTGGTGAACAGCATCCACTATTGTGTTGCCTGTTACAAAAATTTTTTCGTCAGCTATTCCCTCACCCAGCAGTGTCTGTCTAGCCTTTTCAGTTGGGGCGAAGAGAAGGTCTGAACAGTGGTCGGCTAACACGCGGTTTATTTCTTCAGGCATCTGCCTATCATAGCTTCTCAGCCCAGCTTCAACATGCCCAACCTTAACGCCTAACTTGACGGCGGCCAGCGCCCCAGCCAGGACTGTGTTTGTGTCGCCTTCAACCAAAACGATAGAGGGTTTCTCCCTTAACAAAACGTTCTCTATGCAAATTAACATTTTACCGGTTTGCTCTGCATGCGATCCAGGACCAACGCCTAGATTATATTTTGGTTCAGGCAGCTCCAGCTGTTCAAAGAAAACCCTGTCCATGTAGTACGAGTAATGCTGACCAGTATGCAAGATAAAGTAGTTTATGGCTTCACGCTCAAGGATTCTGATTATGGGCGCAAACTTTATAATTTCAGGCCGAGTTCCCAGAATAACCGCTACCTTCACTTCGGTATCCTCTTTATTCTGAATATTACGGTTCCGCCTTCAGTGTATGG
>CAZZMT010000068.1:0-2314 GCA_964655395.1 uncultured Candidatus Bathyarchaeia archaeon
AAAATTGTCGCTGAAGCCCAAAAGACCTCGGTTTTAACGTACAGACAAATGTTAAGTTGCCTGCAAAGGGTAGCGAACTAGAAGTCGATGTATACTAAGAATGGGTGCAAAATTGTGAAATTTACAAAAACAAAAATGATCAAAGGGAGAAAAGATGCACGTGATAAGGTCAAAATTAAACTCCCTTAATCCTGTGTGTTCAGTAGTAAGTTTTTAGGAAGCTATTGAGAGTTGTTTTACTCATAGCTTCACCTTCAAATAGTTTTAGTACTAGGCTGTCAATTTGGTCTAGTATATCTTTAAGTCTGCTTCTAATCCTCCTCCTTACAGTCCCTACCTCTTGTGGGATGAGTACACCTCTCTCCTCAAGCTTCCTATCGTAACCATACTCTTTGAGAATATCTGGTAGAGCTGTGCGGGCTTTTTATGAGGCTTCTCTACCTAGTTTTGAGAGCTTTTCATGAATGGGGTTGTTAGGATTATACTTTGGTATCGGATACTCCAGAGGCTTTTTACTTATATCACGCATCGATGATGTCATAGCAAAATTCTTAGATGTCTATAAAGGGGAGCGAGTTGAAATATCCCAGCAATTTTTAGTTACCTTATATGAAACAAGGTCTATAAGGGACAAGTTAGCCGAGTTTGCTGACAAGTCAGCTAATTTTAGAGAAATAAGAGTCGCAAGTCTATACATCGATCCCACAGGTGCAGAATACTTGATTAAAATGTTAAAAAATGGGGTCAAAGTTAAGCTTCTCACAAGATCCAAAGTTGACAGAAAGGCTCATCATGAGGCGTTGAACGTATTAAAACAGTTAGGTGCTGAAATAAGATACGATAAAATGCTTCATGCCAGAATTGTTATTTTTGATGACATAGCTGCCATCATATCTTCTGCCAATCTTGACTCAGAGGGTTTGAATAATCAAAAACAAGCAGAAATACTCACGTTTGACAGAATAGTAGTTAGAGATGCTATCACTTTCTTTGATAAAGCTTGGGAAATGGCTGGAAAATCACAGTCCTAATTTTGAGGTTTATTGTCACTACTACACGCAACTGTGAGTTGAGACCAAGACGACCTTTTTACACGGATGTGATCTAAATCCTAAACTTTATACACAATTCCCATGCACTAAAGTCGGATTCGGACAGTCCTTTCTCACTTTAAGGGAACAATTGCCTTCAGATAGGCTTTATTCAGATACATTATCCTTCCGTTCGCATCCTGAAGCTTGATCCAAAAAGTACTATTATCTACTATCATCCCCGCAATAGGCTCATCCTTTCCATCAACTTCAACGACTACAGGCTTTCCAATCAGCTCAGGAATGAAATCATACTTTACAGTCTTTACCTTAATTCCTTCCTTCTTCTTTTGCTTCTTTTCCTCCTTTTCCTGCTCAGTCATCATCGAGACTTTAATTCCAAATTTTGTAAAGGTTTCCAGCTCTAAACAATTTCATTCACCTGAAATACCGAAGCTTTTGGACAGCTTTTTATGTCTCTTTATTCATAATCTGGACAGGCTAAGCATACCAGCGGGTGCTTTTTCACATTCAAGTAATACTCCTTTTTCCCCCTTACCGAAACCTCCTTCATTTCCCATCCCTCTATTCTCTCGTCCCAGCACCAAAGGGTGCAGAATCCGTCTTCGTCAATATGCTTGCATTCATCCTCACCCTCTACCCTCCTTCTAGCACTTTCCTCGATGAACTCAAGCTTTTTCTCAAGCTGAGAAATCCTCTCTTCAAGCCCGGAAAGCCTTTTCCCAATAATTGACAACAACTCCCTAATATTTTCCACAAATTCAACATCTTTGAGCTTTGAAGCCAGCTCGTCAACCTTCTTAGAGATATCATCAACCTTTTCAGCAAGCTCTACAACCTGTTTAAGCCTTGATTGTGGACTCTCAAAAGGGGAGAGAATTCTTGAGACCGTAAAAGTGCTACAGCCTATATGTTTCGCTATCTCTCTGTAGCTCATTCCCTTCTTTCTTAACTCAAGAATTTTCGGCAAAAGCTCTTTCTCATTCCATATTTTCTTCGGCATAGAGAAAGTTAACTCATAATAAAACAACGTTTTCTAAAACTGTTATCTAAAAACGTCCTCTACATATTGTTCACATAGAAGAGTTGCCGATTACTATACCTTTGCAGCATAATCTCTTAACGCTGGCAATCAGGTAGAGGGGGCCCCTACTATAGCTATGCATGCAGGAGTTAATTTCCTATAATATACCCCCTCCCCCCACATAGTTACTGAATATGGTTACTGAATAATGTTACTCTTTCTTTAGAGGAATGATTGT